>NZ_KV811674.1:0-72796 GCF_001813175.1 Corynebacterium sp. HMSC069E04
TGCGGAACGATGTCTCCGAACCAGACACCCCCTCGGGCACAGATAGAAGCCCCGTGTTTCGCATTGCCAGAAAGGCAGGCGATTCACGGGGCTTTTCGCATCGGTACAGTGGGTGCGTATGCACGCTACTTTTACCTATCTAGATCCCTTCACCGCCCAGCGCCATGTGGTCGAGGCCCCCGAGGACTCTCAGTATGTTGTGGTTAAACGACGCGGTGACGCCGTTGTTGATGGCACGGTGATGAGCTTCCACTCCACCCATGCGCAAGCCCGCGACGCGGTCATGGCCGGCCTCACGGAGGAATTGCGGCACGCTGGGGACAACGAACCCGTTTATGTCACCCATGCTCGCTTGCGGGGTGAGTACGCTCGCTACGTGGACTGCTAAGCTGCCCGGCTATTAATAGGTTCCGCTTCTTCCACTACAGTTGCCTTCTTCTTCGACGTGACGTAGCTGTGCACAGCCTTGATCAGGATGGGCACTACAGACAGCGCGATGATAAGCAGCATGATCTTCTCAATCGAATCGGCAATGCCTGGAATATTTCCCAAGAAGACGCCGACCAAATTCATGGAGAGCACCCATGCCACTGCCCCGCTAACGTTCCATCCGATGAACTTTTTATAGGGCATTTCAGCCGTACCAGCGGCCACCAGGAGTGAATCCCCCGGAAGGAACGGAAAGAGTACTCCTGACTCAATGAACACCACGAGGCCAATACCGCCTATGACCCATGGCCCAAAAGCCTCAAGCAAGGTAGCCGCGTCCATATAAGACGTGAGGTTATGAAGAAAGTTCATGCGGATGCGTGCCTCAGATAAGTATCCACCGCGGAGTGCTGAAACCGTGCATCGAACCGAGGCTTGCCAGCAAGTTGGGGCGCTACTCCCAGTTCCTCCCCAGACACCGCGACTCGCGGGACGCGCTTGGATCCAATGAGGATTTCGGCCTCACTCGGATTAAGCTTGTAGCCCTATGAAAACTGGTTGGGTGCACAGCGTCGGTGACTTTTGTACGTCTTTGGCGCGCTCGGCTTGGCGGAGCTGCAGCCGCTGGACGTGGAAGCGTTGGGCGGCGGTAATCCTCACCGGCATGGCGCTGGTGATTCTTGCCGTGCTTGTCGACGTCCCCTCTCTCGCCGCGCTCCGTTCTTGGTCGCAGCACCTCGGGCCATGGTTCCTCGTCGCCTTTGCCGGCTCCTATATCTTCTTCACGCAGTTCCCCATCCCCCGAACAGTATGGACTTTAGCCGCGGGGCTCCTCTTCGGCCCGTGGCTCGGGCTGGTCATCTCCCTCGTCGCACTGACCATCTCCGCCACTGTTTCCCTGCTGATAATCCGCAGGTTGCTTGGTGAATGGATTCGCCCGCACCTCACGCACCCGGCGGTCTATGCAATCAATGCGCGCCTGGACCGCCGCGGTTGGCTCGCCGTGGCCTCATTGCGGATGGTCGCGGGAGTTCCGTTTTCCTTATTAAACTATGTCGCGGCCCTCACCCCAATTTCGGTCCTGCAGTTTTCCATCGCCACTCTCATCGGTTCGATTCCCACGACCGCTATCGGTGTCTTTTTCGGGGACGCGCTTACCGGTAAGACAAGCCCCTACACCATCGTTGGCTTTGTCCTCGCCGCTGCACTCGGTATCGCCGGACTCATTTTAGACACGCGCTTGCCGCTCGAGCCCGGTATGCAACGACCGGTCAAGCGCAAGGGGTAGACTAAACGTTGTTTCTCACTGGAAGGAGTCTCTCAACGTGCTAGCAGTCCATGCCCGCTACCGCGGTCGCTCGGTGCGCCGCGCCGATTTGGTCCAACGCTCCGCAGCTGCGCTTTCCACGCTGGAGGGCGTCGGTGAATTCGAGGTCCTTGGCGTCGAGGATATTTGCGCCGTTGCCTACTCCTCTTCCGCGGTGTGCGATGTCGTCATGGCACTTCTTGCGGACGGTGACTGGGCCATCGGTATCGGTGTTGTCCCGGGCGAGGGCGCGGGAGATGCCGAGACGCGCGCCGTCGCTACCGCTGCTGTGAAGGGATCAGCACGCGCGGGGCATGTCTACGCCAAGGTTGATCGGCGCGGGCGGGCGCAGGAAGCGCAGGATATTGCAGCGGCCTTCGCTCTCCTCGGCTTCGTACTCACTAAGCGCACGATGGAGGGCCGCGAGGCTACATCCTTGGTGCGCGGAGGACTAAACCAGAATGAGGCCGCCGAGGAATTGGGTATCTCCAAACAGGCTATGTCCCAGCGCCTCCAGGCGGCAGGCTGGGCAGCGGAAACCGCCGGATGTCAGCTCGCGGTGAATCTCATCGACCGAGCGAACTCGAACTAAAGAAGATCTTCTTTGCGCAGCTCGGGCGTCGTGACGAAGTCTACGAGACGTTCTACAGCGCCGATGAGCGTGGAATCGAGATCCCGGAAGGAATTGACGGCATTATAAACACGGCTCCAGCCTTCCTTGGGATCGGACCAGCCCGTTCGCCGGCAGATACCAGTCTTCCAGTCCTCCCCATAGGGAACTTCGGGCCAGGCGCGCAGCCCTAGGCGCTCGGGTTTAACGGCTGCCCAGATATCAATGAAGGGATGTCCGGTCACGAGCACATGCTCGCCCACTGTTTGCGTCAACCGCGTTTCCTTTGAGCCTTCTACGAGGTGATCCGCGAGAACTCCCACGCGGCGCCCAGGTCCTGGCTGGAATTCAGCGAGGCGTTCCTCGAGGTTGTCTAGACCCTCGAGGTATTCGACTACCACGCCCTCTACTCGCAGGTCGTGCCCCCAGACCTTCTCCACGATCGCCGCATCATGGATGCCTTCGACCCAAATGCGCGATGGCGCGGCTACTTTCGCCTCAACGTTCTCAACGCGGCGCGATCCAGAGTTCGACTTTCTGGGCGCTTGCTTCTCGACGTATCTCGTCAGCGTCACCGGCTGCCCCTCTACAAGGAAGCCGCCCTTGACAAGTTTGAATACTCGCTCGGTACCGTGACGATCTTCGAGGCGCACGACTGGCCCCCACGCGGTCTTGTCCACGCCCATCACCGCCCCCACGAAATCGTCTCCGCGAACCTCGACGACCAGCCCCGGTTCTGCGGGCACCTCGGGGTATTCGGTTTTCTTGTTGCGTGCATGTCCGGCGAAAATGTCGCCGCCGTAAGGATCCCGGGAATTCAAGCTCATAGCGGTCTACCCTATCGTCTACACTGTCCAGCCATGGATATGCGCGCCGAAGTCTGGTCCCCCGTACAAAACGTCGCCGTCTGGCTTGGCGCGTGGCTGTGGGGACACGAATCCGCCGATGATTTCCTTGATGCCCTCCGCGAGCTAGGCGGGGAACAGCAGGGAGCGAACGGAGAACCCTTCCTTGATGTTATGTCACGTCTCCGACGCGAAACCATCTCCATTATCGAGCGCGGTGAACGCGAGCCCCTCCTGCGACTCATCCTTTCTGGCCCGGGTGAGGCGCCAGCACTACCGGCGGGTTCGGATTCGGCGCGTGCAGCGGCTAATAATCCGGCCGGCGCTATCGTGGTGCGGACCAACGATAGAGACCGTCATTTAGTATTGGTGCCCTCTTATGCCGACGGCGCCACCCAGTGGATGGTAATTGAGGAAACTGCTGCGCTCCCCTCGCCTGCGTGGCTAAGCCCGGGCGAGGCTGATGCGCTATTGAGCGCCGCAACGAATGAATCCGCAGCACTCATCGAAGCTCTGGGCTACCGCAGCGATGCTCTCCCCAATCCGCGGCTGACGGTGGGAACTCTTAGTGACTTCTATGACACTCCGGGTTTACCCGCTGCGGTACCGGGGCGCGCAGCAAAACTTTTTGCGCGCGCTGATCGCGTCGCGGCCATCATCGAGACAGTGACCGACCGCATCCAGGACCACAGCCTCGATCCACAGCTGCTGCGCCTATGGCGCCACATCCGTCAAGCACGAATGGCTGGCGTGGCCTACGCGCTCACGGATTTCGCGCGTTAATGCGGCTTGTGCAGCGACCAGATATCGCAGCACCCTTCAGCGCAGGGGGCACCATCGACGGTGCAACCTTGGACAGTGACGTCTCCGAGAGAAACGGGCTCGGTTCCCTGCTCCAGCTCATCGATGAGGTCCACGATGAGCGAGGCGAAACGAGTGGTTGGACCAGCGGTGTGGGTGCGATAGACGCTAACCCCCATCTCCTCGGCGGCTTGCTTTAGTTCTGAATCGAGGTCCCAGATGACCTCCATATGATCGGAGATGAATCCGATGGGACACACGACGACGCCATCGACACCGTCCTCCTGGTGGATGAGCGTCGTGTGATCGACGATGTCCGGCTCTAGCCATGGAGTAGCCGGGTTGCCTGACCGCGACTGCCATACAAGGTCATAGTCCTCCACCCCTGCTGCCTCGGCGACGAGACGGGAAGCTTCCGCCACCTGGCGGGAGTAAATGTGCTTATCTCCTTCAGCACCCCCCACTGCATCGTGCGCCGTTGGAACTGAGTGGGCAGTAAACAGCATGCGGGTGCTAGCCAGCTTGTCTTCCGGGACCTGTGCGTAGGCATCTCGGACCGCGGCAGCCATCTCTTCGATGAACTTCGGGTGATCGAAGAACTGACGAAGCTTGGTGAAGGTCATGGCGGGCAAGTTCTTGTCTTCGACGTACTTGCGCAAAGCGACGATGTCTTCGTTGTATTGTCGGCAAGCACTGTAGCCACCCCACGCCGAGGTAGCAAAGACAGCCACGTTGCGCACTCCGTCGGCAGCCATTTTCTCGACAGCTTCTGTTCCGAAGGGATGCCAGTTACGGTTACCAAAGTAAACCGGTAGATTATGTCCGCGAGCCTTGAGCTCCACGGCCACGTTGTCAATAATCTCTCGGTTCAATTCGTTCAAGGGGCTTTTACCACCGAAGTGAAAGTAGTGCTCCCCAACTTCGATAAGGCGCTCGCGCGGAATGCCGCGGCCACGGGTAACGTTCTCCAAAAACGGGACGACCTCCTCGTTTGCTTCCGGGCCACCGAAAGAAAGAACGAGGAGGGCGTCGAATGAAGAGGGCACCGAATCGGTGCTGTGGGCGTTGCCCTGGGCAGTACGCAGTGTGTCAGTCATGCAGCCCAGTCTAGCAACGGGCTGTTCTAGATCAGGCGCACGGCATAGGGTGCCATGCCGCCTTGACGCACAGGGGTAATGCTGACGTTTTGACCAGACTGCGGGGCTTCAACCATCGTGCCATCGCCGAGGTAGATCGCCACGTGTTGGTTGCCGCTTGGGCCGTAGAAGATTAGGTCACCACGCTCCATCTCACTCGGTGCGATCTTGGTCCCCTTCTGGTACTGGTAGCCGGTGTAGTGCGGCAGGGAAATGCCTACTCCTGCAAAGGCATAGAGAACAAGGCCCGAGCAGTCGAAGCCGACCTTGTTGTAGTCACCGTGGGAATCCGCCACGCCGCCGTCACGAATGCCCTGGGTGGGACCGTTTGCATCGCCACCGCCCCACGCATACGGAACACCTACCTGGGACGTCGCGCGCGAAATGACAGTCTCGATCTTTGCCTCACGGGAGGCATCACCCAGAGATTCGGAAGCCTTATCCGTGACGCTATCGGTCGTGTCAAGTGGATCCAGCACACCGGAAACCTCGGACTCCACAGTGTCTTCATCCGAAGTCGCGGAAGCAGAATCGCTAGCCTCCGCGATGCTCGCGCCTTCGCCCTGCAGGGCGAAAAGCTTTGAGGAGCCTTCAACCAAAGCGTCGATCTCGTCCTGGCTCAAGCTGTTGCTGTGGCCTGGCTGAGAAGCGGCGACCAAGGAAGCTACGGTTCCTACCGCGCCAATGCCCAATGCAACCGTCTCAGCATCGATCCCGCTCGGGTCGAAGGAGCTGCCGCTGCCGCCTGAAGTCGCCTCCTCTTCAGCGGAGCTTGCAGTGCTTGTCGACGACAATTCCTGCACGTTCGGATCGTTGGCCACAGTGCTTGCGGCACTCGAGAGCGCATCCATGTCTTCAGCAGAAACGGAGGGCGCAGAGCGTTGTGATTGCAAAGTAGGGTCCTTCGCCTCGGAGGCTGAAGGGCCGGCGGCCGCGACGGAATCGGTCTCTGGGGTCGACTCTGTGGAGTCATCGGCTGGGGCCGTAGTTGTGTCCTGAGTACCGGCCTCCCCCGCTGGCGACAAGGCCTCATCGTTGACGTTCTTTCCGGTCTCTGGACTTGACGAATCGACCACGTCAACACCCTTAGCTTGATTAAGGGCCTTGTGGAGAGATGAGAGTTGAGAGAGAAGGTCCTCGCGCTCGGCCGCAGATTCTTCAATTGAAGCTTCGGAAGCGGAGAGCTGTTCGCGTGCAGCGGACTCAGCATCGGCCGCCTTCTCTGCGCGCTCCTCAGCCAACTGCTGGGTCTTGCGTAGCTGCGACTCCTTGTTGGCCTTCTCCGTGCGCTCCTTTTCCAGATCGCTCACAATGGCCTGTTGCTTTTCTGATTGCGAGCGGAGGTAGGACTGGCGCTCCAACATATCCGATCGGGCATCCTTGCCGGCCGCGTGGGAAACGGCGTCAGAGGTATTTGCTCGGCGGTAGGCAGAGCGTGAGACCTCGTCCAGCTTGGCTTGAGCATCGGCGACGTCTGCCTGGGCATCATCAAGCTCCTGGCGAGCCGTCGCGGTTCCCTGGCGAGCCTGGGCTGCCTTAGTGCGAGCGTCATTGAGATCAACGAGCGCCCGGTTGACGGTTTCACGTTGGATGCCGATTTCGGCCTCCGCTTGCGCGATGCGTTCCTCAATCTGAGCGATGGCGCCGGCGAGGTCAGCGATGGAAGGACTATCAGAGGACAGCAGTGACTCAATATTGAGCCGCTCAGGCTCCTCCGCCACTGCAGGAGCGAGCGAAGAAGCGGTAGACAAGGCTGCGGTGGTCGCAATGGCAGCGAAAGCTGCCTTGAAACGCCGGAAGCCAAATGACGATGTGGTGGCCACGAGAGTTATCTCCTAGGCACCTACCTCATTGGAACTGTCATGCGTGTCGTGCAGACATGCGTGCCGGACATCGAGCGGTACAGGCAACGAGTCAGCCAGGCAAACGGTAGTTAAGGCACGCAAAGTGCGCATAGCTAGCTCGGTCTTCCCGCAGGATGTTACGACGACGGCTACGTCCAAAGGAATAAGTGGAACCGAAAAGGCTGGCACCCGGTGCTGGCCGGGGTATGCCCACGCGGGTTGCCCTAGATGATTACGAGCAACTTCACGACAATATAGGTCGAATAAGTTGGGCTGCACCATCACTGACACGGGGCAACACGATACTGCGCGGCGTCTCGTGTGTGCACCAACATCAAGCCGGACCGCTTTATAAAAGCAAATCAGACTGCGCACTCGCGGGCTCGTTTGCTCCGCATAGAGCGCGCTTAAATATGACTGCGCGATCCGGCGATGAGGGGGCACACACCCTAATCTGGCGATAAGTCCTATGTCGGTTCCTCCTCGCTCGGCGCCGCGCTCATGGAAGGGTCGCGTCTCGCACCAATAGTGGCGCACGCGCAAGCCCTCGTGGCTGGCACCCAACCGGAAACCGATGGAACCCAGGCCGACGCAGCCCTCAAAAAGGCATGCGTATGAAGTGTATGAAGCCTCTTCCACTCGGGAGGTAGGTGTTTCGATATCTAAAAAAATTTGAACACTGGTACCGACTGCGCCGAGCAAACTGTACTGCTATGCGCATCAACATAGTGGTGCGACGGTCATCCACCAGGCGGTGAACCTCAACAGTTCCCTTCGCTCGTGGCGTGCTTCCCCACATACCCGTGCGACAAATCAGTTGAGAGTCAAGGCTTGGTCCATGAACGTATGGAGCAATAGTCAACCCGTGAGTCGATACGTGAACCATACGTCACCGACACGCCTTCTCGCACACTTTCCCCATCTTTCACATAAGCCACGCATGACCACACGGCGTTACAGGCGCACCTAACCTGCAATGACATTGTTACGAAGGTGTGACTGTGATGTTGCTCACTCTACCCTCGGCCCTCACCTGTCCTGCCCATCGGGCACCGCCCCTTTGTCGCGTCCCAAGCCTTGCCTTGCGCCTTTCTCTCTTCGGGGGCGAGTTCCTAGCGGCACACCATTCGGAGGGTGCTTGAGGAGGCGGCACTTGCGTGCGAGACCCCATTAGCCTTTCGCCCTTCGAGCTCTGCCTCGCGGCGTCAGCTTCGACCTCGGGATCGCCCGCCCGCCGGCCGGAGATTTCACCCTCCAGCGGGACGAGAAATTGCCCGCCCTGCGCCTGTCTCAAGTCTCGTGGCACACCTAGCTTTGGAAGGCTCGAAAGCCCAGCGGCAACCACTCCCCCGGCGAAAAATCAAGTCTTAGTGGTTGATTTTCGCCACTTCCCTACTCCCCCGCACTGAAGGCCGGCGCGTGTTGGTCGGCGTCTTCTCGCCTAGTGATCGGCTGGTTCAACCTCCGTGGCGGCTGCCCGGAAACTCGCCCATCCAGCGACCGCCGCAACGGTGAACGCGACCGCAAAAATCAACAACCACGGCACGGAGAACTGATCTGCAACGGCATAAAAATCATTAAGCAGGGTTACCTGATCGAGTCCGGTGGGAAGCGAATCTTCGGCCGCCTCTAGGGCTGCCCGGTCATAAGAATTACTGACCGCGGACACCCGCATGGGTGCCTGGAGAATTACTGTGTCAAGTCCCGTTTGCTCTTGAAGGGTTGTGGCCAGATCGCGGAGATCTGGAATTTTCTCCGGAAAAACATCAACGACAGCAATGCCGTGGTTGGGTTGGAGGGATTCTGCGATGTGGGTCTGGAGGTCGTCGTCAAGCGCTAGTTCTGGATTGGAGAATGCCACGCCATCGGCCGAGAGCTGATCGGCGATGTCATCTACGTCTACTCCCGCAGGAATCATTCGCCTCTCCTTAATCTCTAGCCTCAATGATCATTGGGACCTTGATCGCTGTGCTTGGCGTCACGGCTCGTCAAGCTCATTTCTTTGGCGGGGCGTGTCCCCCCTGCTGCTCCCGACTGAGCCTAAACCGTGCAGTGCGGTTGACGTGGGCGACTCGCCGCTACCCCCGAAATGTAGGAAACAGAACGCTCGTACTGTTATGCTGGTGTCAACCGAGGGTTCTTACATCTACAATAGATACGGAACATTAGCGTTCTGAGACTGTCGAAATTCCTGGCTCCAGTTGGCTGCTAGGGCATGACGGCAAATTCGATGAACCTTCGACCAGTGTTCGATAACCCACAAGCAAAAGCAAGGAATGGAGCTCCTTATGACTGAAAGCCTGAACTCCTTCGGCGCCAAGAAGACTCTTGAGGTCAACGGTAAGTCTTATGACTACTTCGACATCAACGCAGTCGAGGGCCTGGAGAAGCTTCCTTACTCCCTCAAGGTGCTGGCTGAGAACCAGCTGCGCTACGAGGACGGGAAGAACGTAACCAAGGATCACATTAACGCTTTGGCGAACTGGGATCCCTCCGCTGAGCCGGATACCGAGATCCAGTTCACCCCGGCCCGTGTTCTTATGCAGGACTTCACCGGTGTCCCCTGTGTGGTGGACCTGGCAACCATGCGTGAAGCTATCACCGCCCTCGGCGGCAAGCCGGACCAGGTGAACCCGCTCAACCCGGCTGAGATGGTTATTGACCACTCCGTCATCGTCGAGGCCTTCGGCTCAACCGAAGCTCTAGAGAAGAACGTTGAGATCGAGTACGAGCGCAACCAGGAGCGTTACCAGTTCCTGCGCTGGGGTGCTGAGAACTTCTCCAACTTCCGCGTTGTTCCTCCGGGAACCGGTATCGTCCACCAGGTCAACATTGAGTACCTCTCCCGCGTTGTCTTCGACAACGACGGTGTTGCTTACCCGGATACCTGTATCGGCACTGACTCCCACACCACCATGGAGAACGGCCTGGGCATTCTGGGCTGGGGCGTCGGCGGCATCGAGGCCGAGGCTGCAATGCTGGGCCAGCCGGTGTCCATGCTGATCCCCCGCGTCGTGGGCTTCAAGCTCACCGGCGAGATTCCGACCGGTGTGACCGCAACCGATGTGGTTCTGACCATCACCGAGATGCTGCGTCAGCACGGCGTCGTTCAGAAGTTTGTTGAGTTCTACGGCAATGGCGTGAAGTCGGTGCCGCTGGCCAACCGTGCCACCATCGGCAACATGTCCCCCGAGTTCGGTTCTACCGCCGCGATCTTCCCGATCGACGAGGAGACCATCAAGTACCTCGAACTCACCGGCCGCCCGCAGGAGCAGATCGACCGCGTCGAGGCATACGCCAAGGCGCAGGGTATGTGGCTGGAGCAGGACGCTCCGGAGGCAGAGTACTCCGAGTACCTCGAGCTGGACCTGTCCACCGTTAAGCCCTCTATCGCCGGCCCGAAGCGCCCGCAGGACCGCATCCTCCTCTCCGAGGCCAAGGAACAGTTCCGTAAGGATCTGCCGACCTACGCTTCCGGCGAGGTTGTTGCAGACGAGTCCACCATCGAGGCGAAGCGCATGACCGCTGAGGGCGCCGACGAGAACTCCCTCGTCGACGTGACCGGTGGCCTGAACAAGTCTCGCGCTGGTGAGGGCGAATCCGCAGCCAAGGGTGGCTCCGGCCGCCAGTCCAACCCGGTGACTGTCACCTCCCCGAACGGCGGCGAGTACACCTTGGACCACGGCATGGTAGCCATCGCTTCCATCACCTCCTGCACCAATACCTCCAACCCGTCCGTCATGGTCGGCGCAGGCCTCATCGCCCGCAAGGCGGCCGAGAAGGGCCTGAAGTCCAAGCCGTGGGTTAAGACCATTTGTGCTCCGGGTTCCCAGGTTGTGGATGGCTACTTCCAGCGCGCAGACCTCTGGAAGGATCTGGAGGCCTTGGGCTTCTACCTCTCCGGTTTCGGCTGCACCACCTGTATCGGTAACTCCGGCCCGCTGCCGGAGGAAATTTCCAACGCCATCAACGAGCATGACCTGGCTGCTACCGCGGTGCTGTCCGGTAACCGTAACTTCGAGGGCCGCATCTCCCCGGACGTCAAGATGAACTACTTGGCTTCCCCCATCATGGTCATCGCCTACGCTATTGCCGGCACCATGGACTTCGATTTCGAGACCCAGCCGCTGGGCCAGGATCAGGATGGCAACGATGTCTTCCTCAAGGACATCTGGCCTTCCCCGCAGGAGATTGAGGACACCATCCAGCAGGCCATCTCCCGCGAGCTCTACGAGGCGGACTACGCCGACGTGTTCAAGGGCGATGACGCATGGCGCAGCCTGGACGTTCCGGAGGGTGAGACCTTCAAGTGGAACGAGGACTCCACCTACATCCGCAAGGCACCGTACTTCGACGGCATGCCAACTGAGCCGGAACCGGTTCAGGACATCAAGGGCGCTCGTGTTCTGGCTAAGCTCGGTGACTCCGTAACCACCGACCACATCTCCCCTGCTTCCTCCATTAAGCCGGGCACCCCGGCCGCTCAGTACCTGGATGCCAACGGTGTGGAGCGCCAGGACTACAACTCCCTGGGTTCCCGTCGTGGTAACCACGAGGTCATGATGCGCGGTACCTTCGCCAACATCCGCCTCCAGAACCAGCTGGTCGACGTCGCCGGTGGCTACACCCGCGACTTCACCCAGGAGGGCGCACCGCAGGCCTTCATCTTCGATGCTTGCGAGAACTACAAGGCAGCCAACATCCCGCTGGTTGTCCTTGCCGGCAAGGAGTACGGCACCGGTTCCTCCCGTGACTGGGCTGCTAAGGGCACCAACCTGCTTGGTGTGAAGGCCGTCATCACCGAGTCCTTCGAGCGCATCCACCGCTCGAACCTCATCGGTATGGGCGTCATCCCGCTGCAGTTCCCGGAGGGCGAGTCCCACGAGTCTCTGGGCCTGGACGGCACCGAGACCTTCGATATCGAGGGCATTGAGGCTCTTAACGAGGGCGGCATTCCGAAGACGGTCCACGTGACCGCCACCAAGGAATCCGGCGAGACCGTTGAGTTCGATGCCAAGGTTCGCATCGACACGCCTGGTGAGGCCGACTACTACCGCCACGGCGGCATCCTGCAGTTCGTTCTGCGCCAGATGGTCAAGGCCTAAACCAGCCTTGTCCCGCATGCGGGGACGCCGACTACGGATAGCCCCGCATAACTAGGCAAAAGGCCAGCTAGCAACAACGAGTGCTGGCTGGCCTTTTCTATTTCCTAACCTTTACGTATTTTCATCACCTGATTATCCCCCGCCGTGCCTTAAGGAGCGAGATTCCAGCCATGCCGATTATGAGCGACTCCGAACTTCATCGCCGCCGCAACGACATCCTGGTTGGGGCACGAAAATGCTTTGCGGAGCACGGCTATGACGGTGCTACAGTCCGCCGCCTTGAAGAAGCCACGGGCAAATCGCGTGGGGCTATCTTTCACCACTTCGGCGATAAAGAGTCTCTCTTTTTGGCCCTGGCCCGGGAAGACGCGGCCCGCGAGGCCGAGGTTGTGGCAAATAACGGTCTGGTTGAGGTTATGAGCGAGATGCTGCGCCACCCTGAGCGCCACGACTGGTTGGCCACTCGCCTGGCCGTTACCTCGATGCTGCGCACTGATCCGTCTTTCGCCGCTCGGTGGCACGAAGAGCAAGAAGTTCTGGATAAGGCGGTACGCGCTCGCTTGGAATCCAACGCGGAAAAAGGTCGCCTGCGCGATGACGTCTCCATCGATACCCTCGTGACGTACCTAGAGACTTTCATGGACGGCTTCATCAACCGCCTCGCGCTGGGAGACACCAAGAACCTAGACCAGGTGTTGAGTTTGGTAGAACAATCGATTCGTGGCTCCCGCGCCGAGCACTAAGCGATTAACGCTCAGTGGCGGAGTGTGATTGACGCTACACTATGGCGTATGCACCATACTCCCCTACAGCTTCCGCGGACGCAGTGTGGAATTAGTCTAAACGCCACACCCCGGCTTGCTCCGAAAGAACAGCGCGCCCACGATGCTCAGCCGAGCGCGCGAATAGATAATTCAGGGCTCCGCGAGGTCATCGAGGAGGCTGGTCCGCTGCCTGGGCGCCTGAAGTCTGGCGACGTGGCTACCTGGATTTTTATCACTATCGTGGTGCTCTTCGTATGCGGCATGGCGTTCACTTTTATTTACGATTTCCTCGGCTCAGCGCGACATGTCATTTCACAGTTTCGGCTCATCTCTTTCATTCCCGTCTTCCCTTTACTGATCATCCTGATCATCGTGGGGATTGGCTTGCGACGCGTGGCCATGAAAGTCAGTCGTTCTCGGCGTCTGCGCACTGCATGGCGCAACGGCTGGGTAGAATACCGTCCTGCTCTCATCGGTGAGTTGGTGTACCTACGCAGCAAAACCGTAGGCCCCGACGACCGTGAACGAACCTATTTTTATTACTCGGCGCCCCTTCTGCTCCTCCAGCCAGACGGCACACTAGCTAGAGCCATGTCCGGTGAGTTCCGCGCTGCAAATCCGAACTGGCTGAGATCGCGGGGCACTGCTATCGCCGAAGGATCCCGCTTAGCAACCGTGGACTCCACGAATAACAATGGATGGACCGTCGCTGCTTACCGCACCGACGGGACGAGTTCAGAAGCAGAACTTTCGTGTGGCCTCACCGGGCGCCAGGTAGAAGCCGTTCTCTCCTTCGCCGAACAGCGCTGGGTGCGCTAAGGCCGCTCTTTCATTGGGGTCGGCCCGCCGCCCCACACGGGTCCTGCTCCCCATTGGATGTTGAACCGACGATCAAGGCAGCTCCAAGCCCTTTACACTGTGATCCATGACGCAATCTTCTATTCAATTGCCTCGGTCAACGCTGAAATTTGATGCAGCCAGCGCCGACTCCCTCGCGCCTAAGGAGCTAAAGGAGCACGATCAGCAGCCCAACCCCAACGTAGATCGCAGCGGCATACGCGAAGCTATCGATAGCGTCGGGCGACCGATCGGCCAAACGAATCCCGGCATGACCATCGCTGGTGTCATTGTCATCTCCATGGGAGTTATGTCCCTGTTCTTCTCAGTGACGCATGCGCTTTTCCTCTTCGTCCTTTTTCCCGGCGCAGATGGAACCATCGGCGGGATACCGATAGCCAGTATTATCATCGCGCTCACCGCACTGGTATTCATCCTTATCGGAGTTATGGTCATGCGAGGGCGCTGGGGATCCACGACGCGGCTGCGCACTGCGTGGGCGAATGGATGGATTGAGTACCGCCCCGCATTGATCGGTGAGCTGGTTTATAAGCGTCGCGTCGATTACAACGACACCACCGATTACTACTACACCGCCCCGATACTGATTTTGCAGCCGGACGGCTCATTGACAAAGAGCCGGACAGCGGAGTTCATTGCTCCGAATCCGAACTGGCTGAAGCTGCGTGGCCGGTTGCTCGCCGACGGTCCCCTCGTCGCCACCGTCGACTTCAACCACAATAACGGCTGGAGTGTGGTGGGATACCGCGCCGACTCGGATAATCCGCGACTAGAACTCCAGCATGGTCTGCGCAAGAAGAACATCGAGGCGGCGCTGTCTTTTGCCGAGCAAAACTAGATAAAAGGTTAATGCTCAAGGATTTACAGTCTAGACTGGCCGCCTTCTAGGAGCCGATAAGAATGCCTCAACACTACATAGCCCCTTTTGACTTTCCCGACCATGAATACAATGAAAGGCTGATTCCTCGAAGTCATCGGTCAGTTTCTTCTCCCAACCCCTCGCCAGCAACTAGCGCCATCACGTGTGCAATCGCAACAGCAAGTCCACTTCTTGGCGGGAAAACGCTTGAAACTAAAGAACTTCGCACGCGCATTGTGGTGGCAGTAATACTCTGCGCCATGGCGGTTCCAATCCTTATTTTTGAAGATCTGTCCTTCAGCTCCGGATGGCAGGGATTGGCCGCGGCATTCTTCGCTGTCTTGTTCGTGGTTACAGCAGCTAGAAATCTTTGGTCAATACGCAGCTCGACATGGGGTGCGCGCCGGATACGTACCGCCGCAGAAAATGGATGGATAGAGTATTATCCCGCATTGCTCAGCGAGATCTGGCAGACCGGCGAATACGTCCCAGAATATGAACCCACCCAGTACTATTACAAAGCGAAAGTGCGCCTTTCCTTCCCGATGGCACTATTCACGACATCATCAGCGATGAGTTTGCGTCTCTCACTTCTCCACGTGCCTTCCGCGAACAGGGCATCGGCGTGGTGCGTTTTCAAAGCAAGGCCATCTTTGAGCGCACCACGGGGTGGTACATTGCCGCTCACTTATCCACAAAGCCACTACGCTTTGCAAGCCTGCGTCATGGACTCAGCCGCGAGCAAGTAATAGCCGGTCTTAACGCCGCCGCATCCTCTGCTTCCTAGATGTCCTTAACGCTGCCTTCACCATCGATGAATTCCAGAGGCGAGGCCGGGAAGCTATCGCGGCGAGCCACCTCAGCGACAACCTCGGCCACAAGCTCCCGGGAAGTCGTCATATCGCTCGTGCGCTCAGCATCGCTATCGAGCACGGTGATGCCCTGAGAAGGCTCTTCCGTGAGTGCCGCGGGACCCAGAATAAGGTAATTGAGATCGGTCGAATTCAGCTTATTATCTACGGCCTTCTTGGACTCCACGTAGGCATACCACTTCTCGTCCGCGGGATCGGTGGTATTGGTCGTGGCACCCATGTAGGAAATCATGATGTAGGCCGGAGCGTTCTTACCGTCAACAGCTAGCTTCTCCAGACCCGCAATCGATGCGAGCGCGGCATCGCGGTCCACCGCCCAGGTTACGTCAGCGCCAGCGCGGCCACCGTTTCCGGCACCCCACACGACGACGTCATAGTCAGCCAAAAGCTCTACCCAGTCTTCAACAGAAAGCTCGGTGAGATCGCGCACCACTGCAGTGGCGCCGAGGGCTTCAACATCAGCGACCTGGTCGGGGTTACGGATAAGGGAATGGACGGTAAGATTGGCGTCGACAAGCTTGGGCGCCGCTAAAAGCCCAACCTTGCCATGGCCGCCGATGTACAGAACCTTCTTGCGTGCAGTTGTTGTCGTATCAGTCATGAGCGCCACCGTACGCGCTGTCTGATATCTCTGCAGGACCCCAGGACAGCTGGAAAAACCTACAGGCTACAATCTAGTCATGATCGCCATCATGACTGTTACCGGTGTCGATAACACCGGCATTATCTCCGCCGTGTCCACCGCCCTCGCAGAGCTTAACGTCAATATCGTTGATGTCTCCCAGACCCTCATGTCTGAGTACTTCACCATGATCTTGCGCGTCGAATTCGATGAGAACGAGGTCAGCATCCAGCAGCTCCAGGAACGGATGAACACCGTCGGTGAGTCCATCAAACAATCCATCCGCGTGCAGTCGGAAGCGCTGTTCACCGCAATGAACGAAATTTAGGGGCGATAACCAGTCATGCTTAACCGCTTCAATACCGCCAGCATTCTCGACACCATCGAGATGATCGAGAAATACCGTCTCGATATCCGCACCGTCACCATGGGCATTTCGCTGCTCGGCTGCACGCGCTCCACCATGGAAGCCACCGCTGAGGCTGTCTACGACCTCGTGACCACCCGCGCCGCACAGCTGGTTGAGGTGTGCGAGGGAATCGAGGCCGAGCTCGGCATCCCGATCGTCAACAAGCGCATCTCCGTCACCCCAATCGCGCTCATCGTGGCCGGCGTCGAAGGAAACCCCGTAGACGTCGCCCGCGCGCTCGACCGTGCGGCAGCCGCGACCGGCGTCGACTTCGTTGGCGGCTACTCCGCGCTCGTTGAAAAGGGCGCTACCACTGCTGAAAAGGCCCTGATCCGATCCATCCCGGAAGCCCTCGCAGAGACGAACCTCGTCTGCTCCTCGGTGAACATCGCCTCCTCCCGCGCCGGCATCAACATGAATGCCGCGGCCCAGATGGGACGCATCATCAAGGAAGCAGCCGAGCTGACCAAGGACCGCAGCGCTATCGGTTGCGCCAAGCTCGTGATCTTCTCCAACTCCGTGGGCGATAACCCCTTCATGGCCGGCGCTTTCCACGGTATTGAGGAGCCGGACTGCGTGGTTTCTGTTGGCGTATCCGGACCCGGTGTCGTCGATCGCGCGCTCGGCTCCCTTGAGGGAGCCACCCTCAATGAGGTCGCCGAGGAAGTCAAGAAGGCAGCCTTCAAGGTAACTCGCGCCGGCCAGCTCGTGGGTTCCATGGCTTCTCAGCGCCTCGGTGTCCCCTTTGGCATCATTGACCTCTCGCTTGCTCCCACCGCGGAACTGGGTGACTCCGTCGCACACATCCTGGAGCATATGGGGCTGGATCAGGTGGGCACGCACGGCACCACGGCAGCGCTCGCGTTGCTTAACGACGCCGTCAAGAAGGGCGGCATGATGGCCTGCTCCCGCGTGGGTGGTCTGTCCGGTTCCTTCATCCCGGTTTCTGAGGACAAGGGGATGATCGATGCGGTGCGCTCTGGCGCTATCTCCATTGACAAGCTGGAGGCCATGACCTCGATCTGCTCTGTGGGCTTGGACATGATCGCCATTCCGGGCGATACCTCTGCGGAGACCATCGCCGGTATGATCGCGGACGAAGCCGCCATTGGCGTGATGAACCATAAGACAACCGCCGTGCGCGTCGTCCCTGCTCCAGGTACCAAGGCTGGCGACGAGGTCAACTTCGGCGGCCTTCTGGGCTACGCCCCGGTCATCCCGGTTAATGAAGTGGGCAACTCCACCTTCATCAAACGCGGTGGCTTCATCCCGGCGCCGGTGCACGGTTTCCGCAACTAAGGAGAACACCACACGGAGCAATGCGCACCGAGCACTTGACCCTCACACAATGTGAGGGTTTAGCTTTATCCTATGAAGATATCGGACGTCGCCGCGGTCGCTGGTTGCTCAGTGCGCTCCGTGCGCCATTTGCACGAAACGGGCGCGGTTCCTGAACCCGCACGCACCAGCGGAAACTATCGCGACTATTCTGTCTCTGACCTGGCTTCGGTGCTGCGAGCGCGTGCACTTATCGACGCCGGCGTTCCCGTCGCTGATGTCTCATCTCCTGATGCGGTCGAGCGCTCGTTTAACATGCTGGATGAGCGCATTGCTCGGCTGCAACAGCAGCGAGAACGTTTGCGTGCCCTTTCTCAAGCCCCCAAAGGGACACCAGAGGATATCCGTGACTCCCTCAGCCAGGTCATCGAGGATCCGGCAATGCTTCAACTCGAACTGGATTCCTGGGATCTCATTGCACTTACCGGAGTCGCTACATCAGCCACCTGGAAACAGCTACGACAGAACCTCGCCGACGACTATTGCCTTGCAGCTCTCCGCGAGGCTGAAATGTTGTGGCGAGAGCTTGGCTCGCTGTCTCCGCATGATTGTGAGGTCGCGCGTATCATCGAGAAGATGCGCTACCTGGGGGAACACGGGTTGATGCGAGGAATCTATCCCACCTTGCGACCTGGTAACGCTCCGCTGACCGTGGCTGATGCTCCGACTACTGGTGCGCAAGGTGTAGCGCTCAAAGCTTTGGTAGGTGGCTCAGGTGGCTAGTATCTGGCGATTTGTGGAGAAACATCCTGGATTTCGCCTAGCCAAATATGAATTGGGCCTCTACCACGATCTGTGGCGCTGGATGCGGGGCCAGACGTTGGTCCCCGCCGGAGCGGTGGCACTTCCCCACCCTCCGGGCAGGCTACAGATGCTCGGCTTCGTCACTGCGGTGCTGGTGGTTGAAATGGTGGCCGTTCACTTTCTACTCCCTGTGGGCGTTCTACGAATTCTGGCGTTAGTGTTGTCGCTGTGGGCCATTATTTTTGTGTGGGGCTTGATCGCTGCCGAACGTATTCGACCTAGCTATGTCACCGACGAACTCACGGTTTTGCGGCGCGGAAAAACTGTCTTCGTTAAGGTACCGATGGTTCTTGTCCGTAGCAGGCGGGCAGACCGAACATTCGAATCAGCGGTTGTTATAAACAAAGGTGAACTAACTGTAGGTGGCCCAGCTGGTACCGATACCATCCTTGACCTCAGTGAACCCGTCCAGGCATCACCGGACCGCTACCCATGGCAGTGCGCTCACCCAAAGGAGGTAACGAAGGTGCGCTTTTATGGTGCTATTTCTTGCTAATTACTGGCGTTGCGAAGTTCTTCTTCAATCTCCGCAATCATCGGCAACACGAGATCCGCACGTTCAGCGTCAATTCCCCACTTCTCCGGTTCACTGCGGACCATGTCAGCTATGGCCGTAAGAAAGTGGGCGAAATTTTCGACTACGGCACGGTTATTGTTGCGAATGCCTTCGGTGAGCACGGTAGTGCTCAGCCGTTCGGTCCAAATTTCGAGGATATGCGGCGAGGTACTCTTGGCAATCGTGGTGCAGGCCGCACGCGCTAAGCGGATGCTCTCATCGTCATGCCACACTCCTCCGGGCGCGCGAAGGCGGCACGAGATGATCGCCGCACCTTCGACAGCCGGGATCATTCCTATGCGAACACAGGTTTCTACGTAGTCAGCGCCGTAGCCGACGGCCATGATAGGACCAATGTCTTTGACGATGCCGCGTGTGTCCTCCTCTGTGACATACCACGCGCGGAAGGTGAGGTAGTCCTCGTAGTGGAAGTGGCCTGCTTCCGCGAGCACATTCAGCAACTGAGCGGACAAAGCCTTGGTCCACACCTTGCCTGTACGCAGGTAACCGGTGAGGCGCTCCCGAATCTGGCCGAGATGGCTGTCCCACTGGCCTGACTCAATGCCTTCTTTCAATTCGGTATAGGCCCAGTCCACTCGTACTTCAGGGCGCTTGCTCACCAATCCGGTGAGCAAAGGTTCGATGACGGAATCTAGGGTCGCGGCGGTGCTCATGGTCTCTTCCTCTCCAGCGGCGGCGCGAAGGGGTCTTACCACTTCTAGACCCTGTGCGTGGGAAGCGGAAGGACCCAAGAGAAGAGTCTTGAGCGGTGTGGTTGTGAGCCCGAGTCTAGCGCAGGAAGCAGAATCAGGACAGAGCTATATTTGGGAAATAGTCTTTAGGCTAGCTCCACGATTTCCATGTACTCGTCGTTCCACAAATCCTCATCGCCGTCCGGCATGATGATGACGCGTTCCGGGTTGAGCGCCTTGACCGCACCCGGGTCGTGGGTAACCAAGACCACGGCGCCGGTGTAGGTGCCTAGGGCATCGAGCACCTGCTCGCGGGACTGTGGGTCGAGGTTGTTTGTAGGCTCGTCGAGAAGCAGCACGTTGGCACGCGAGGACACCAGCGTTGCCAGCGACAGTCGGGTTTTCTCACCACCGGAGAGCGTTCCGGCGGGTTGCTCCAACTTGTCACCGGAGAACATGAAGGCACCCAGCAGTCCACGCAAATCCTGCTGGCCAGCATCAGGACAGGCCTCGATGGTATTTTCCCACACGGTCTTGTCTGGGTCGATGTTGTCATGCTCCTGCGCAAAGTAGCCGATGCGCAGGCCGTGGCCGGAGACGATGCCGCCCTCGCCATCGGTGCGCTCCACGCCCGCCAGAAGCTTAAGCAGAGTCGTCTTGCCGGCACCGTTATAGCCCAGCACAACCACGCGGGAGCCCTTGTCGATGGCCAAATCGACGCCGGCAAAAACCTCCAGCGAACCGTACATCTTGGTCAGGCCCTTGGCGTTCATCGGAGTCTTGCCGCAGGGAGCTGGTTCCGGGAACTTAATGTGGGCTACCTTATCGGCCACGCGAACATCATCCAGCTCGTTCATCATGCGCTCAGCACGGTGCAGCATCTGCTTGGCGGCGGCGGCCTTCGTGGCCTTCGCTCCCAACTTGGCGGCTTGCTTGTGTAGTGCTGCGGCTTTCTTCTCCGCGTTGGCGCGCTCGCGGCGGCGGCGTGCCTCATCGGTGGCGCGAGCATCAAGGTACTTCTTAAAGCCCATGTTGTAGACGTCTGCTTCGGCGCGCACGGCATCAAGGAACCAGACCTTGTTGCAGACGGCTTCCAGCAGGTCGACGTCGTGGGAAATCATCACGAGGCCACCCTCGTGCTTGGATAAGAAGCCGCGCAACCACGTAATCGAATCCGCGTCGAGGTGGTTCGTGGGCTCGTCGAGAAGCAGCGTGGTCTGGGACTTGCCTGACCCAGCCGAAGCTGCGAAGAGAATCTGCGCCAGCTCCACTCGGCGGCGCTGACCGCCGGACAGCGTCTTAAGCTGCTGGTCGAGCACGCGCTGCGGCAGGCCCAAGTTGTCGCAGATCTGGGCGCACTCGGAGTCTGCCTCGTAGCCACCTAACGTGTGGTATTCCTCCTCCAGACGGGAGAACTTACGAATGGCCTTGTCGCGGAACCTATCGTCCGTGGCGGTTTCCATCAGCTCTTGCTGCTTGGCCATGCGGCGCTTGATCTCATCTAAGCCGCGAGCAGAGAGCACGCGCTCACGAGCGGTCTGCTCGATATTGCCCTCACGGGAATCCTGCGGCAGGTAACCAATAGGACCTGAGCGCGTCACCGAGCCGCCATAGGGCTCGGTCTCCCCCGCCAGGATGCGCATCGTCGTCGTCTTGCCCGCGCCATTGCGGCCGACCAAGCCGATACGATCCCCCGGTTGCACTCGAAGGTGCTGGCCGGGGGCGTCGAGAAGCGTGCGTGCGCCCACGCGCACCTCGAAATCATTGGTCACAATCACGTCGAAACAGTCTAGCAACCAGGGCAGTTAAACCCGAACTGCACGGCGCCCAGGCACAGCATCGCTTGCGAACCACCACTGACGAATAGATCCCCAGACCTCGATCCCGCAACCTCCTGTTCGCCTCTACTGAGTGAGCCAGTGCTTGGCGACGCCCACCTGCGTCTTTCGGGATCGAGGTCTGGGGCTTTGCTTTTGGTTGAGGAGACCGCGTTGACAGTGGCGAGGGATGCTCACATATACGCAGAACACCGCCGGTTCGTGTGGACACAAGGAGAATGTGCACTCTCGAACCGGCGGTGGGACTAGCCGCGACGTCTCGCAGACTCTATACGGCGAAGCCGAGGGCCTGGAGCATCTCGCGGCCCTCCTCAGTAATCATGTTCGGGCCCCACGGTGGCATCCAGACCCAGTTGAGCTGGACTGCCTCGGCGAGCTTGTTGCCCACGATGACATCCTCGATCTGCTCGCCGATGACATCAGTGAGCGGACAAGCCGGGGAGGTCAGAGTCATGTTAATGACGCAGGTGTTCTTGCCGTCGATCTCGTCGAGCCAGACGTCATAAACCAAACCCAGATCAACGATGTTGATGCCAAGCTCCGGGTCGATGACATCGCGAAGATACTCGGTGATATCGAAGACCTTGGAAATCTGCTCTTCGGTTTGTTCAGGCTTGACAGCAGCGCCATCAAAGGAAGCATTCTGATCCTGGTAAGGATCAGTGCTGCCACCAGTGGTTTCAGTGTTATCAGCCATCTACTTCTCCAATTCATTCAGCGCTTCGACGGTGGCGGCTTGGAAAGCTTTCCAACCGAGGAGAGCGCACTTTACACGGGCGGGGAACTTGGCTACGCCGGCGAAGGCGATGCCGTCCCCGATGATCTCGTCATTACCTTCAACCTCCCCGCGGGAGGTCACCATCTTCTCGAACTCGGCCAGCTTGGCGTTCGCCTCCTCGAGGGGGATGCCGACGATTTCCTCCGCCATGACAGAAGTCGAAGCCTGCGAGATGGAGCATCCCTCGGCGTCATAGGACACGTCCTCGACGGTGGAACCATCAGGAGACAGCTTCACGCGGAGGGTGAGCTCATCGCCGCAGGAAGGGTTGACATGGTGAACCTCTGCCTGGCCTTCGCGCAGGCCAGAGAATTTCGGGTTCTTGTAGTGGTCGAGGATGACGTCCTGGTACATGGAATCTAGGTTCATGCGCTCACTCCAAAGAAGGTGCGGGCAGCCCGCACTGCCTCTATGAGGGCGTCGACCTCGTCCTCAGTGTTGTACAGGTAAAAGCTAGCGCGTGCGGTCGAATTAGCCTGGCACGCGCGGTGCAGCGGCCACGCACAATGGTGGCCGGTGCGGATGGACACACCATGGGAATCAAGAACCTGGCCCAAATCATGTGGGTGGATCCCATCGACAATGAAGGAGACCGCTCCCCCACGATCCTCGGTGTTCTCAGGCCCGATGATGCGCACGCCGGGGATCTCAGCAAGCTTCTCCAAGGCCAATGCAGTGAGTTTTTGCTCATGAGCGTGGATGGCGTCCATGCCCACCTCGCTCAAGAACTTCACTGCTGCACCAAGGCCCACAACCTGGCTGGTCATCTGGGTACCAGCCTCAAAGCGGGTGGGTGGCTCGGCGAACGTCGAACCCTCCATCTTGACTACCTCGATCATGGAGCCGCCAGTGAGGAAAGGCGGCAGCTGCGCCAACAGCTGTTGCTTGCCGTAGAGAACGCCCACGCCGGTCGGCCCACACATCTTGTGCCCAGAGAACGCGGCGAAATCGACGTCGAGTTCGTGGAAATCCACGGGCATGTGGGGCACCGACTGGCAGGCGTCGAGGACGACCATGGCGCCCACGGCACGAGCACGACGCACCAACTCTGCGACGGGCGCCACGGCCCCGGTCACGTTGGATTGGTGGGTAAAAGCCACGACCTTGACAGAGTCATCGAGCTCGAGCGAATCGAGATCAATGCGGCCGTCCTCAGTCATGGAGTACCACTTCAGCGTCGCGCCGGTGCGCTGGCACAGCTCTTGCCACGGCACCAAGTTCGCGTGGTGCTCCAGTTCGGTGACCACGACGGTATCGCCCTCACCAACATAAAGCTCGCCCGCGCGCTCGTCACTGAGCACATAGGCAACTTCATTCAACGCCTCCGTGGCGTTCTTGGTGAAGGAAATCTCATCGCGATCAGCTCCAACGAAGGCGGCAATGGCCTGGCGAGCGGACTCATAGGCGTCATCAGCCTCCTCCGCCAGCTGGTAAGAGCCACGGTGTACCGGCGCGTTGGTGCCGAGCACGAACTCCTCCTCGGCCTTCCATACCGGCAGGGGACGTTGCGAGGTCGCTCCCGAATCCAGGTACACCAGTGGTTTACCGTCGCGCACGGTGCGCGAGAGGATAGGGAATTGTTCCCGAATCGCAGTAACGTCTAGTTCAGGCATAGGTCCTTGTGCTCGGTTCTTCTTCTCTAGCGTGTCGTGGTGTGGTCGTGATCGGCGCTACTGCCTACTTGAGGAACTGCTCGTAGCCGTCTGCCTCAAGCTGGTCAGCCAGTTCAGCGCCGCCGGTCTTGATGATCTGTCCGTCGGCGAAGACGTGGACAAAGTCCGGGACAACGTAGTTGAGGATGCGCTTGTAGTGCGTGATGAGGAGGATGCCACCCTTGGTCTCCTCCTGGTAGCTGTTGATGCCATCGGAAACGACGCGCAGGGCGTCGACGTCCAGGCCGGAGTCGGTCTCATCCATGACGGCGAACTTCGGCTTGAGGATATCCAGCTGCATAACCTCGTGGCGCTTCTTCTCACCACCGGAGAAGCCCTCGTTCACGGAGCGGTGTGCAAAGGACTTATCGATGGCCAGCTTCTCACGAGCCTCAGTGAGCTCCTTGTTCCACTCACGCAGCTTCGGAGCCTCACCGCGGATAGCGGTCACGGCGGAACGCATGAACTGCGACATCTTCACGCCCGGCACCTCAGTCGGGTACTGCATAGCCAGGAAGAGACCAGCGCGGGCGCGCTCATCGACTTCCATCTCGAGGATATTCTCGCCGTCGAGGAGCACCTCACCCTCGGTCACCTCGTACTTGGGGTGACCAGCGATAACGTAGGACAGAGTGGACTTGCCGGAGCCGTTCGGACCCATGACAGCGTGGGTCTCACCGGAATTGATGGTGAGGTTTACGCCCTTGAGGATCGGCGTGGGCTCACCGTCCTCCTCATGTGGGAGCACCTGCGCGTGGAGATTCTTGATTTCCAGGGTAGACATTGAGTTGGTACCTGCTTTCGGAAAGATTTAAGCGTTGATCTTGGCGAGCTCGTCGACGACGCGGGATTCCAGATCCTCGCGCAGGGACTCGACCGGGATGCGGGAAATGACTTCAGAGAAGAAGCCGCGGATGATGAGGCGACGTGCCTCGGCGGCAGGGATACCGCGGGACATGAGGTAGAACAGCTCGAGGTCGTCGAAGCGGCCCACCGTTGCGGCGTGGCCAGCACCGACGATCTCACCGGTCTGGATCTCCAGGTTCGGGATGGCATCAGCGCGCGCACCCTCGGTGAGGATCAGGTTGTTGTTCGTCTCATAGGTGTCCGTGTTGTTCGCATTCTTGCGGATGAGCACGTCACCGACCCAGCAGGTGCGGGCCTCCGGGGTACGGGAAGCAGAGCCGGCTTCGGCCTTCTGCGCAGCCGTAGCTCCCTGTAGAGCGCCCTTGTAGAAGACGCGGGAGCGGCAGTTTGGCACGTCGTGGTCCACCAGCAGGCGGTTCTCAAAGTACTGGCCGGCATCAGCAAAGTAGACACCGAGCAGCTCGGCATCGCCACCGGGGCCATCGAAAATTACGCGTGGAACGAGGCGCACGATCTCGCCGCCAAAGATAGCGGTGTTGTGGCGCAGTACGGCGTCGCGGCCCACCTTCGCAATCTGGTGGGACAGGTGCACTGCGTCGTCCTCCCAGTCAGCGTCGACGACGACGGTGACCTGGGAGCCGTCGCCCAGCACGAACTCCACGTTGTCTGCGTGAGTGCCGGAACCGACGTACTTAAGAACGATGGTGACCTCCGCGTGATTGCCCACGTGAATGGAGGTCGCGCCAAAGGACGTCACGCCCTCACCTGCGCCGGTGATGGTGATCTCCACCGGCTTGTCGGGACGTGCATCAGCGGCAACACTGACAATCTGGGCCTCCGGCATGGAGCACCACGCCTGAGCTGCAACGCGGTCAGCAGGTGCGCCAGCGGTTCCCAGGCGGTCGTCGTCAGGCGCAACCGTCTCAGAGGTCACGCCTTCCGGAGCCACCACGTCGATCTGCTGCGCCGTAGCCGGTGCGAACTCACCATTATGCAGGCCACGCAGGTTACGCAAGGAAATGAAACGCCAGACCTCATCGCGGCCGTGCGGCACTGGGAAGTCCTCTACGTTGAAGGACGTGAATTGGTCTCCCTTAGTGACGTCAGCAGGATTAAATTCATTGGAAGCTACCACTTAGCCCACCGATCCTTCCATCTGCAGCTCGATAAGACGGTTGAGCTCCAGCGCGTATTCCATCGGGAGCTCCTTAGCAATCGGCTCGACGAAGCCGCGCACAATCATCGCCATGGCCTCTTCCTCAGCGATACCGCGGGACATGAGGTAGAACAGCTGCTCCTCAGAAACCTGGGAGACCGTTGCCTCGTGGCCAAGGGTGACGTGATCATTACGGATGTCATTGTACGGATACGTATCCGACCTCGAGTCATTGTCCACAAGCAAGGCATCACACTCAACGTTGGCAGCGGAGTTCGTAGCGTTAGCGTTGACCTGCACCAAGCCGCGGTAGGCCGCGCGGCCGCCGTTGCGGGCCACGGACTTCGAGACGATGTTGGAGGACGTGTTCGGCGCCATGTGGATCATCTTGGAGCCGGTGTCCTGGACCTGGTTATCGCCAGCAAAGGCCAGGGAGAGGACCTCACCCTTGGCGTGCTCGCCGGTCAGCCAGCAGGACGGGTACTTCATGGTCACCTTGGAGCCGATGTTGCCATCGACCCATTCCATGGTGCCGCCCTCCTCGACCTTGGCGCGCTGAGTCACCAGGTTGTAGACGTTGGTGGACCAGTTCTGAATGGTGGTGTAGCGGCAGCGGCCGCCCTTCTTCACGACGATCTCGATAACACCGGTGTGCAGCGAATCCGAGTTGTAGATCGGCGCGGTACAGCCCTCGATGTAGTGAACGTAGGCGCCCTCTTCCACGATGATGAGGGTGCGCTCGAACTGGCCCATGTTCTCGGTGTTAATGCGGAAGTAGGCCTGCAGCGGGATATCCACGTGGACGCCCTTCGGGACGTACACGAAGGAACCACCGGACCAGCACGCGTTATTCAGCGCGGAGAACTTGTTGTCGCCGGCCGGAATAACAGTGCCGAAGTATTCCTGGAGGATCTCCGGGTATTCGCGCACTGCGGTGTCGGTATCAACGAAGATAACGCCTTGGGCCTCAAGGTCCTCACGGATCTTGTGGTAAACCACCTCGGACTCATATTGCGCGGCAACACCAGAGACAAGTCGCTTCTTTTCGGCGTCCGGAATACCTAGCTTGTCGTAGGTTTCCTTAATGTCATCCGGCAGGTCATCCCAGGTCTGGGCCTGCTTCTCGGTGGAGCGGACAAAGTACTTAATGTTGTCGAAGTCGATTCCGGAAAGATCCGGGCCCCACGTCGGAACCGGCTTCTTGTTGAATACACGCAGCGCCTTAAGGCGGGACTCGAGCATCCATTCCGGCTCGTTCTTCTTCTTCGAGATATCGCGGACGACATCCTCGCTCAAACCGCGGTGTGCAGCCTGGCCGGCTTCGTCGGAATCACGCCAGCCGTACTCATAGCCACCGATGGAAGAGATGATCTCGTCATCGCTCATCTTGGTCTCAAGCCCTGGTGCTGGTTGTGCCTGTGTCAAAGCCCGCTCCTTTCTAGTTCGATTAGTTTTCTTCCCGCTCCGCCGAAGCTGGTGGAACGGGAGTTAAGGGGATATTCGTGGTGCAGATTCCATGGCCATCCGCGATGGAGGCTAAGGGCTGCACATGTTTGCCTAATAGCGCGGAGAAGACTTCCTGTTCAGCTTCACACAACTCCGGGTGCTCGGTGGCCACGTGGGCAACCGGGCAGTGGTGCTGGCAAATCTGTACTCCGTTGCCCACCGACGTCACCGTGGCCGCGTAGCCATGCGCATCGAGCACCTCAGCTAGCTGACGAGCCACCTCCGGAACAGATTCCTCATCCTGTACCAAAGGTGTCACGTCCTCTACGAGGCGTTCGAATCGCGCCTTGGCAAAGCGGCGGACTGCTTCCGGACCACCCGCTTCTCGCAGCGCTGTGAGTGCTTCCGCCGCCAACTGGTCATAGGCGTGACCAAATTGGGCGCGCCCTTGATCCGTAAGGCGGAAATGCTTGGCGGGGCGACCGCGGCCTACTGTTTGCCCGGGACGGGCTGGCGGGCGGCGGTGCACCACCTCGGTGAGTCCTTCCTCCACCAGAATGTCTAAGTGCCGACGGATGCCGGCCGCAGAGAGACCGAGACGTTCACCCAAATACGACGCCGTTACCGGACCGTCCTTGAGAAGCAACAGCATGACGTGTCGGCGGGTATCGCCCTCTGTAGAGCGAGTTTCCCTTGGCAACTCCTTCGTCACGGTGCACACCTCCTTGAATGAAACACTCTCCCTTTAGACAACACTAGTGTTCCTTAATTCATTCCCGATTTCCACTCTTTCATTCGTGTCGCGGGCACCTAGTCGCTTCTCCCCACCGAGCGACTAAGGTAAACAGGCATGAATATGGAGCGCGGCTACACCCAATCGGGGCGATTGCACCGAGTCATCTGGGGTGTGCGCGATGAACTCCCCCGCATGGGAGTCCCGGGATCCCGCTCTGCGCTCCTTCACCAGGATTTTCCCGACTCCCCCGAAGATGCAGATCACGCCGCGCTTGGCGACGTTCACCGCCGCACCATAGCCCAGCTGCGCACACTTTTTAGCCTGAGATGGCTCGGAACCATTGGAGCCTTACTCATTGCGCTTGGCGGCCTAGGTGCCGGTGCCCTGCCCGTCGTGGGTAACCCTTATGAGTCATTGCCCTTTGGCTCGCTCATGACGCGAATGCTGCAATCAGCATCCGCCCTTGTCTTCATTGGTGTCGGATTCATGGTGACGGCCTGGGTATGCATGGCCCCGTTGGTGGGTGCACCGCTGCGCTTGGGCAAGAACTCGGCGAGCGCAAGTACAGGCTCAACACCTAGCGCAGATCCGCGGTTTAGCCACTCCCCGCGAGTAGTCACGCAAAGTCAGATGTGGCGAACATGGTTGGGATGGGTTCTCCCCTTGCTCGTCACCGCGCCGCTGTTTACCCAAGACATCTACTCTTATCTCGCCAACGGCTCCATCGTGCTTCAAGGGCTCGATCCCTATTCCGCGGGCCCCGTGGAACTTTTGGGCGCAGATAATGATCTTGCCCGGTCCGTCCCCTTCATTTGGGCAAACTCCCCTTCCCCCTACGGCCCCGTAGCCTTGGGCTTGGCAGCTGTCGTGAGCTGGCTGACCAACGATTCCATCATTTGGGGTGTGGTGCTGCACCGCGTGTTTTCTCTTTTCGGCATCATCGCTGCCGGCTGGGCCAGTGCACGGCTTGCTACCCGATGCCGTGTATCCCCCGAGGCGGCGCTGTGGCTGGGCATCCTTAACCCCTTGACCATCCTTCACCTCGTCGGCGGAATCCACAATGAATCCTTCATGTTGGGGTTGGCTCTCGTCGGTGTAGAGCTGGGCCTGCGGGCGGTCAATGACGAGCACAACGCCCGATGGCGAGTGTCGGGGTTGTTTCTAGCCTCGGGTGTCCTTATTTCTTGCGCGGGCATGGTCAAGGTCACCGGCTTCATTGGCCTAGGCTTTGTTGGCATGGCGGCGGCTCGCGGGCTCGTCGACAAGCTCGGCATCCCCCCAGTGCGGGCGGTGCTTGGCGCTGGCGTGACCCAATTGCTGGTGCTCGCAGCGTCCATCGCCGCTGTCACTGTCATTACGGGGATCGACATAGGTTGGATTTTCGGTCAGGGCGGCGCAGCAACTATCCGTTCCTGGCTGTCTGCGACAACCTCCGTGGGTGTCGGCGCCGGCTCCCTGGGGATGCTGCTAGGTTTAGGCGATCACACCGAAGCCATCCTCAGCGTCACCCGTACCGTGGGCGTCATTATCGCCGCCGGTTTCATGATCCGCATGCTGTTTGCCACCTACCGCGGCGCAATCCACCCAGTGGGTGGTCTGGGAGTGTCCACCTTTGTGCTCGTGGTGTTTTTCCCCGTTGTCCAACCCTGGTACATCCTGTGGGCCGTGTTGCCGCTCGCCGCGTGGGCTAACCGCCGCTTTTTCCGCTTGGCCGTCATGATCTATTCCGGATTGATGAGCTTCATCGTCCTGCCCCGCGGACTCGGGCTTCCTCCCGGGACGGTATTCATCATCTACCTCGCCGCCCTGGTGACCTTCCTCGCGCTCGCCGCTGCGGGGTGGGTTGTATTGCGACGCTCAGGCGTCCGTGTCCTAGACTAAGGCTCCGTGACTACATCAGCTCTTGTATTGGATAACGTCATTAAGACCTATGGCGACGTCAACGCAGTTAACGGGCTGAGTTTCCGCGCCAAACATGGCGAGATCCTGTGTTTGCTGGGCCCTAACGGTGCCGGAAAGACAACCACCATCGAGATGTGTGAAGGCTTCAAAAAGCCCACTTCTGGCCACATTGAAGTCTTAGGCCTTGACCCCGCTCGCAACCCTGATGCAGTGCGCTCCCGCATCGGCATCATGCTCCAAGGCGGGGGCTCCTACTCCGGCATCAAGGTCAAGGAGATGCTGAAACTCAGCGCCTCCTATAACGAAAATCCTTTGGACCCGGAGTGGCTTCTGGATACCCTCGGGCTGCGCGGGGTGGCAAAGAATAGCTACCGCCGTTTGTCCGGTGGGCAACAACAACGTCTCTCTCTCGCTCTGGCCATCATTGGTCGCCCCGAATTGGTCTTCCTCGATGAGCCCACCGCAGGCATGGATGCCCAATCGCGTCTTGCCGTCTGGGACCTTATCCGCTCTTTGCGGGCCGACGGCGTCACCGTCATCTTGACTACTCATCTCATGGACGAGGCGGAAGCGCTCAGCGACCATGTCGTCATCATCGACCACGGCCGGCTCGTAGCCAGCGGCACCGCAGCTTCCCTCACGGAGACAACCGACATCCCGCAGCTGAACTTTGATACCGCAACCCCGGTGGATCTGGAGGCCTTGCGTGAGGTCGGGATCTCCGCCGAGGCCCTTCGCCCCTTGCACTACCGACTCACCTCTACGGTCAGCCCAGCCGTTATCGCGGATCTCGCCACGGGTTTGGCCGCACAAAACGTTGTCCTCCGCAACCTGCATACCTCGCACCGCAACCTCGAAGAGGTCTTCTTGGACCTCACCGGTCGCGAGATGCGCAGCTAGAACCGCTGCTGATTTCCTCTACTGTTTTTCACCACTTTCTTTGATCAAGGAGACGCTCCATGAGCACCTTCGCACCCGGCACTTTTAGCCCGCACCCGCAGCGCGTCGGCGTAGCGGCCATGGCGCGTGCCCAAGGGGCTATCGAATCCAAACTGATGCTGCGGCACGGCGAGCAACAGTTACTGAGCATCATTATCCCGCTCGCTATCCTGATCGGCGCCGCGAAGCTGAAGGACACTACCGGGCATGGTGTGGATGAGGTTTTCCCCATGGTGCTGGCCGTTGCAGCGACCTCCTCCGGTTTCACAGGTCAGGCCATCTCCTTGGCCTTCGACCGTCGCTATGGTGCACTGAAGCGCACCGGCGCATCGGGCGTTCCTGCCTGGGCCATCGTGGTGGGAAAGATTCTCGGCGTGCTCTCCATGGTGGTGCTCCAGGTCCTTGTGCTCGGCACTGTCGCAGCTATCCTCGGCTTGCGAGTTTCTGCTGGGGGCGCTGCCATCGGCGTGCTGACCTTGGCGTTAGGAGTGGCCACGTTTACAGCCTTGGGCCTGCTGCTGGGCGGAACCTTTAGCTCTGAGGTAGTCCTGGCAGTGGCCAACCTGATTTGGTTTCTCCTTCTCGGGGCCGTCGGGTGGGCGATGTTTTCCCAGGGTCTCGGCGACAACGGGGTGCTCACGCTGGTACCCACGGTGGCCATGGCTGCTGGTCTCGATACCGCCCTCAACGGTTCCTTCCCGGGCATTGAGCTCGTGGTCCTCGTGGTGTGGGCAGCAGTGGCGTCGTTTGCCGCGGTGCGTTGGTTCCGCTTCGAGGGCTAAAAGTGATTCTTCTCCCTTGCGTGGTGTGACCCACCCGTCGATATTGGTTCCGGGGCAGGGCCGAGCGGTAGGCTGAATAGCCGTGAGTACCGCAAATGTTTCTTCTCAACGTCCCCTCGCGCCTGCCGGCGTGGCCTCTGGCCCGTCGCTGAAGATGCAGCGCACTATCGCCCTCATCCTTCTGTTCTGTCAGGGCGGCATTACGGTATCGGGCTCCATTGTGCGCGTCACCGGCTCCGGCCTTGGTTGCGTTACCTGGCCCAACTGCCACCCCGGTTCCTTGGTGCCCATTGAGGGTGCGGCCCCCATGCTCCACCAAGCCATTGAGTTTGGAAACCGCCTGCTGACCTTCGTTGTCGCGGCGGCTGCCATCGCCAGCATCGTGGTCGTTCACAAGGCGCAGCGCCGCAAGGAGCTCAAGGTCTATGCCTGGGCGGGGCTCGCCGGCATCGTGGTGCAGGCACTCATTGGCGCTCTGTCGGTCGTGCTGAAGCTTTCTTGGTGGAGTGTGGCTGTGCATTTCCTCCCGTCGATGGTCTTGGTGTGGATCGCGGCCATGCTCTTTTCCCGCATTAACGAACCCGATGACGGCACTCCCGCTCGCCTCTTCCCCGCCGCGGTGCGCACCCTCGCAGTGGTGGCCACTGTGGCCTTGTCCATCGTTCTGCTGACGGGCACCTTTGTCACTGGCTCGGGTACCCACTCCGGTGATGCCGGCGTGGGCATGGAGGGCCGCCTCGGCGTGGACACCTATGGCATGGCCATCATTCACGCGGTCTGCATGTACGTCTACTTAGCGCTGACGCTCATCGTGGTCTTCCTCTTGCACCGCACCGGCGCTCCCAAGGTGGCGAAGAAGGCCGGCTGGGTGCTCATTGCCTGCATCGTCATACAGTGGGCTATCGGTGTCACCCAGTTCTACCTCCACATCCCCCGCTGGACCGTTCCCTTCCACGTGGGCATGTCCTCAGTGGTCACGGCCTTCACCGCCTTGCTGTGGGCGCATGGCTTGCGCCGCGTCGGCAACGAGGATGGCACAACTGCCAGCACCTCCCAGCGCGGTGGCGAGAACGTCCCCGCCGCCCACAGCTAAGCAGAGCCAACGGAGCCGGTAAAACAGGTACTCGAAGCGCCGCCGTTCTCATCAGGAAGTGAGGATGGCGGCGCTTTTTGCTGCGCGGAGCCCTCGGCTTCGTTTAGCCTAGACACCATGCATGCTATTCAGGTGACCACGACCGGAGGGCCCGAGGTCCTCACCTACGCCGAGGTAGAATCCCCCACGCCGACGAAGGAGCAGCTGCTTGTCGACGTCTCCGTGGCCGGTGTCAACTACATCGACACCTACTACCGCGAAGGCATCTACAACGCCTCCGTGCCGTTCATCATCGGACTCGAGGGAACCGGACGCGTTGTGCACGACCCCCAGGGGGAAATCGCCCCGGGCACGATGGTGGCCTGGGATCACGCTTTCGGCTCCTATGCGGAGCAAGTCTGCGTGCCGCGCGACCGCGTGGTGGCCGTCCCCGACGAGATTCCTTCCGCCGTCGCAGGTTCCATGCTCCTCCAGGGCATGACGGCGCACTACCTCACCCACGGTGTCTATCAGCTGGGGGAAGGTGCGTCCTGCCTCATTACCGCCGGTGCGGGCGGCGTGGGCTTAATCCTCACCCAGATGGCCAAGGCCCTGGGCGCCACCGTCTATTCCGTGGTTTCCACCGATGAGAAGGAAGAGCTGGCCTACGGCGCGGGTGCAGACCACGTGTTCCGCTACAGCAGTGGCTTGGCAGAGCAGGTACGTCGTCACAATGGCGGGCGCGGCGTCGACGTGGTCTACGATGGCGTCGGCAAAGCCACCTTCGGTGAATCCCTTGAGGTTGTGCGGCCGCGCGGCACGGTAGCGCTCTTCGGCGCCGCGTCGGGCCCCGTCCCGCCGATGGACCCGCAGCTGCTGAACAAGCACGGCTCCATCTTCCTCACCCGCCCCTCGCTCGGTGCTTGGACCTCCCAGGAAGGCGAGTTCCAGATGCGCGCCCAGGCAGTGGTGCAGGCGGTCATCGATGGCGACCTCGACTTCCGCATCTCGGCGGAATATCCGCTCGCCGAAGCCGCTCAGGCCCACCGCGACCTCCAAGAGCGCAAAACCACCGGCTCCATCGTTCTGCGCGTAAGAGAAGACTAGTCCAAGGAGTAGCTCCCTGGACTAGTTCGAGATAATTGGAGGTTCGCTGATCTGGTTGGCAGGCCGCCTCGTTAGAAGAGGGCGGCCGACCAGCCCAGCATGCGACCGATGGGTTCCCAGCCCACGACGGCGTCGATAGACAGCCCAATGAAGAGGACTGAGAGATAGTTATTGGAGTAGATGAATAGGCGCATGGGCTTGACCTTTGCGCCCTTCTTCACGCCTTGGTGGAGGCGGATTGCCATCCATAAGAAGACCGCACCGGAGGCCACCGCGGCCACCAAGTAGATCCAGGAGGCTGCCGGGATAATAAGGAAGGTCACGATAACCGTGCCGATGGTGTACCACACAATCTGGCGGGTAACTTCCACCTCCCCGGCAACGACGGGCAGCATCGGCACCCCGGCCTTGCGGTAGTCCTCCTTGTATTTCATCGCCAGCGCCCACGTATGAGGCGGGGTCCAGAAGAAGATGATGAGGAACAAGACTACGGCTTGCCACCAACGGTCAGGCTCCCCCGCCGGTGCGTTATCCCGGATCACCGCCCAGCCCACCATGGCGGGCATACAGCCTGCTAGGCCACCCCAGACAATGTTCTGGGAGTTTCGCATCTTAAGGAACTTCGTGTAGACGATGACATAGAAGAAGTTAGTCAGCAGCACGAAGAACGCCGCCAGCCAGGAATGCGCCAGCACGCCCAGCCAGAAGACGGATAGTGCGAGCATGACCCAAGCAAAAATGGCGGCATTGCGACGCGAAATAGTCTTGCGCACCAGCGGCCGAGCACGAGTGCGCTGCATCTTCTGGTCAATCTCATAGTCCACGACGTTGTTGAACGTGTGGGCCGCAGCGGCACCCATCCATCCGCCAAAGATGGTGGATACGATGAGCCAGAAGTTTGAGGACACCGCCTCGAATCCACGCTGGGCCTGGAGCATAGCCGGGATTGCTGCCACGAGGAGGAGTTCAATGATCCTCGGTTTCGTTAGCGCAAAATAGGCCTTGATGGTCTCCAAGGAATAGTCCTCCGTATATCCGGCACGTGGGTGTATGGCTTATAGGTCTGAAGTAGTGGTCGTCTGCTCGCGCTAAAAAGTTCCCGAGATATCCCGAGAGCTGTGTGGCACGGTCGAGGTTTCCTCTTCGAAGCTCTCGCCAGCCAGATCCGAAAGCGGGGAGCAACGGCGTCAACCATGCCAGACTACCGTCCGAAACCTGGTTTATATAATCCCCCGCCGAAGATCGAAAAACCTTTACACTGATTAACGGTATATCTGTTTCCAGAAGCGAAGTGAGGTTTTCGCCGTGTCGCACGAAAAGTTGTCCCCGGAACTGCAGGCTATGGTTCAGCGCCGTTATCCTTCGGACTGGAGTGACCTCGACACCCGCGCCGTGGATACCGTCCGCGTGCTCGCTGCCGATGCCGTTCAGAACTGCGGCTCCGGCCACCCCGGTACCGCCATGTCCTTGGCGCCTCTGGCCTACACGCTCTACCAGCGCGTGCTCAACCATGACCCAGCCGATGTTCACTGGGCGGGGCGCGACCGCTTTGTCCTCTCAGTGGGGCACTCTTCTCTGACGCAGTATATCCAGCTCTTCCTCGGCGGCTTCGGCCTCGAGATGGAGGATCTCAAGTCTTTGCGCACGTGGGGGTCTAAGACTCCCGGCCACCCGGAGGTTCACCACACCGACGGCGTAGAAATCACCACCGGCCCGCTGGGCCAGGGCCTGGCTTCCGCGGTTGGTATGGCCATGGCCGCGCTCAAGGAGCGTGGATTGTTCGACGCTTCCGCCCCGGCTGGCGAATCTCCTTTCGATCACTATGTCTATGTCATCGCCTCTGACGGTGACCTGCAGGAGGGCGTGACTGCTGAGGCCTCCTCCTTGGCAGGTACTCAGAAGCTGGGCAACCTTATCGTCTTCTGGGATGACAACCGCATCTCCATCGAGGATGACACCAACATTGCCTTCAACGAGGACGTCGCCAAGCGCTACGAGGCTTATGGCTGGCACGTGCAGACCGTGGAGTCCGGTGAGGACGTCGAAGCCATCGAAGCGGCCGCTGCTGCTGCCCGCGCCGAAACCTCCCGCCCTTCCTTCATCCGTGTAAAGACGGTCATCGGTTACCCAGCACCGAACAAGATGAACACCGGTGGCGTCCACGGCGCCGCCCTCGGTGAAGACGAGGTGGCCGCGACCAAGGAAGTCCTCGGCTTCGACCCTGCGCAGTCCTTCCACATCGACGAGGAAGTTCTCGCTCATACCCGCGAGCTGGCTGCCCGCGGTGCACAGAAACATGCTGAGTGGCAGGAGAAGTTCGACGCGTGGGCCGCAGCCAACCCGGAAGAGAAGAAGCTCTTCGACCGCCTCCAGGCACGCGAACTTCCTGCTGACTTCGCCGCCGAGCTTCCCACGTGGGAAGCGGGCGAGTCTCTGGCTACCAGAAAGGCTTCTGAAGCCGCCATTCAAACACTTGCGGCCTCCCTGCCGGAGATGTGGGGCGGTTCCGCCGACCTGGCAGGCTCCAATAACACGGTGATCAAGGGCGCGGAGTCCTTTGGCCCCGAGTCCATCACTACGGATGCCTGGACTGCCACACCTTATGGCCGCAACCTGCACTTCGGTATTCGTGAACACGCCATGTCCGCCATCATGAACGGCATTGCGTTGCACGGCAATACCCGCGTCTATGGCGGTACCTTCCTTATCTTCTCTGAGTACCAGTACCCCGCCGTGCGCCTCGGTGCGCTCATGTCCACCGATACCTACTACGTGTGGACTCACGATTCCATTGGCTTGGGCGAAGACGGCCCCACCCACCAGCCGGTGGAAACGCTCGCTGCCCTGCGCGCCATCCCCAACCTTTCCGTCATCCGCCCGGCCGATGCTAACGAGACGGCCCAGGCGTGGGCGGCAGCACTCGAGTACAAGGCCGCGCCGAAGGGCCTAGCGCTGTCCCGCCAGAATCTTCCAGTGCTTGAGGGCACCAAGGAAAAGGCGGCCGAAGGCGTCCGCCGCGGCGCCTACATCCTTGTTGAGGCATCGAAGGAAACTCCAGATGTCATCCTCCTTGCCACCGGCTCCGAGGTGCAGCTCGCTGTGGAAGCCGCCAAGCAGCTCGAGGCTGAAGGTACTGCCACCCGGGTCGTTTCCGCACCGTGCCTGGAGTGGTTCGATGAGCAGGATGCTTCCTACCGCGAATCCGTCCTTCCCTCCTCGGTCCGCGCGCGCGTCTCCGTCGAAGCTGGTATCTCTATGCCGTGGCACAAGTACACCGGTTCCTTCGGCCGCACCGTGTCTCTGGAGCACTTTGGTGCCTCTGCACCTGCCGCAGAGCTCTTTGAGAACTTCGGTTTCACCGCCGAGGCCGTTGCTGATGCCGCGCGCGAAGCACTGAGCGCGGCGCAGGCAGACTAGTCTCCCGTTCCGAGTTCCCCTCACGAAAGGACCTACACCACACCATGACGCATATTGATGATCTGGCTCACCTCGGGACGTCAACCTGGCTCGATGATCTTTCCCGCGAACGCCTAGACTCCGGCAACCTCCGTGAGCTCTTGGACACTAAGTCCATCGTGGGTGTCACCACGAACCCCGCGATCTTTGCTGCCGCAATGTCATCCGGCACCTCCTATGATTCCGATATCGCAGCACTGAAGGAAAAGTCCGCTAACGCGGACGAAGCTGTGTACGCACTGGCTATCGACGATGTCCGTAACGCGTGCGACGTCTTTACCGAGATCTACGAGAAGTCGGGTGGCCGGGATGGCCGCGTCTCCATCGAGGTAGATCCCCGCATCTCCGCAGATGCGGAAGCAACCCTGGAGCAGGCACGTGAGCTGTGGGCGAAGGTTGAGCGCCCCAACCTCATGATCAAGATCCCAGCTACCGATGGCTCCCTTCCTGCTATCTCCGACGCCCTCGCCGAGGGCATCTCCGTCAATGTCACCCTTATCTTCTCCGTCGAACGCTACGCCCAAGTCATTGCAGCTTATAAGGAAGGAATCAAGCGCGCGGCTGCGGCGGGCAAGGCCGTTTCTAGGATTCACTCCGTAGCATCCTTCTTTGTCTCCCGTCTGGATACCGAAGTAGACAAGCGCTTGGAATTGAACGGCGCTGACGAGGCTCTTGCCTTGCGCGGAAAAGCTGGCGTGGCTAACGCTCAGCGGGCCTACGCCCTGTTCCGCAAAGAGTTCACGGCGGGCGGCGAAGACCTTCCAACTGGCGCTAACCCGCAACGCCCCTTGTGGGCGTCGACGGGAGTTAAGAACCCCGACTACCCTGCCACGCTCTATGTTTCTGAGCTAGCTGGACCGGATACCGTTAACACGATGCCGGAGAAGACCATCGATGCCGTACTCGAGCAGGGCAACCTGCACGGCGATACTCTCAGTGGCTCTGCGGAGCAGGCAGAGCGGGTGTGGTCACAGCTGGAGGCAGTTGGCATTGACTTCGCGGATGTCTTCGCAGTGCTGGAGAAGGAGGGCGTCGACAAGTTCGTCGATGCATGGGAAGCTTTGCTTGCTTCAATGACGGACCGCCTCGCTTAGACAACGGCGAACAGTGATTGCTCAACAGCGACTCACGCACCGTCTATGGCCACGCAACTATGGCCTACGCGGCGCGGGTCGCTATGCTGAGCAGTTGGACTTAACTCACACAGACCGAAAGGACACTTAGTGAGCACTACCAGCGCGTGGGTCAACCCGTTGCGCAACGCGAAGGACAAGCGCCTGCCACGCATCGCCGGCCCCTCTGGCATGGTGATTTTTGGCGTCACGGGTGACTTGGCGCGCAAGAAGCTCCTGCCTGCAATCTATGACCTGGCCAATCGCGGATTGCTTCCGGCAGGCTTCACTTTGGTCGGCTACGGCCGCCGCGACTGGGATAAACAGGCCTTCTGCGACTACGTACGCGAAGCCGCCGAGGCAGGAGCACGAACCACTTTCAGTGAGCATGTGTGGGAGCACCTCGCCAAGGGAATCGAGTTTGTACAAGGCAGCTTCGATGACGAAGGCTTTGACAAGCTGTCTGCCCGACTCGCTGAGCTCAACGCTTCCCGCGGCACGGGCGGTAACTGGGCCTACTACCTTTCCGTGCCCCCGGAGTTCTTCTCCGATATTTGCCATCAGTTGGAGCGCGTCGGCATGGCAGATAGCACGGATAATTCCTGGCGCCGCGTCATCATTGAGAAACCTTTCGGCCACGATCAGAATTCCGCACGCCAGCTCAACGAGATTGTCAACGCCGTTTTCCCAGAGTCCTCGGTCTTCCGCATCGACCACTACCTGGGTAAAGAAACGGTGCAGAACATCATGGCTTTGCGCTTTGCCAACCAGATCTTCGAACCCATGTGGAATGCGCACTATATCGACCATGTGCAAATCACCATGGCCGAAGACATCGGGCTCGGAGGCCGTGCTGGCTACTATGACGGCATCGGCGCTGCCCGCGATGTCATCCAAAACCATCTCCTGCAGCTGCTAGCCCTCGTCGCCATGGAGGAGCCTTCCTCCTTTGCCCCTGAGGCGCTCCAAGCCGAAAAGATCAAGGTGCTGCGTGCCACCAACGCGGTGCACCCGCTTAACAAGACCACAGCCCGCGGCCAGTACTCCGCTGGCTGGCAGGGCTCAGAGTATGTTAATGGCCTCCGGGAAGAAGAAGGCTTCGATCCCGAATCCACGACGGAAACCTATGCAGCCTGCACCCTTGAGGTCAATTCCCGTCGCTGGGCGGGCGTTCCTTTCTACCTGCGCACCGGCAAGCGCCTCGGCCGCCGCGTGACGGAGATTGCACTCGTCTTTAAGACCGCCCCACACCAGCCTTTTGACCAAGGTCAAGCTGATTCACTGGGCCAGAATGCCGTGGTGATCCGCGTCCAGCCAGATGAAGGCGTCACCATGCGCTTCGGATCCAAAGTTCCCGGCTCCACCATGGAGGTGCGCGACGTCAACATGGACTTCGCCTACGCCGAGGCCTTCACCGAGGAATCACCGGAAGCCTACGAGCGCCTGATTCTCGACGCCCTCTTAGACGAGTCCTCCCTCTTCCCCACCAACGAGGAAGTGGAGCTGTCCTGGTCCATCCTCGACCCCATCATTGAATACTGGTCCAACATCGGTCAGCCAGAGCAGTACCGCGCTGGCACATGGGGGCCGGAGTCTGCCGATAGAATGCTGCGCCGCCGGGGTCATTCCTGGCGCCGTCCGTAGGGCCCCTAGGAGGAATGGCTTTATGATTATCCCCTTGCCAGATACGACCACGCGCAAAATCTCTAAAAAGCTCGTGGAGATGCAGGAGCATTACACGCTCACGACCGGCCGCGTTCTTACGCTCATCGTTATGACCGAAGAAGGCGATGACCTTGACAACCTGCTCACTTCAGTACGCGATGCCTCCCACGAGCACCCCTCCCGCGTCATCGTGATCGCCTCGGGCTCCCTCGAAGAGGAAACCCGCCTCGATGCTGAGCTGCGCGTCGGCGGCGAGGCTGGTGCCTCGGAAATCGTCGTTATGCACCTCCATGGCGCCCTCGCCGACCAAGCAGAAGCAGTAGTTACTCCCCTTCTTCTTCCGGATACACCGATCGTTGCTTGGTGGCCTACTGCCTGCCCGCCTGCGCCCGCAGCCGTGCCCATCGGTGCTCTAGCCCAACGCCGCATCACTAACGTGGCTTTCGGCAGCGGTGTTGATCAATACGACCTTCACGTGCTGTCCTCCGGCTATAAGCCGGGTGATTCCGACATGTCCTGGGGCGCCATTACCCTGTGGCGTGGCATCATCGCCTCTGCTCTTGACCGCCATCCACACGAGCCTGTCAATTCGGTGGAGATTTCCGGAGCCGAGCACCATGCCGCCGTCGATTTTGCGGCCGGCTGGCTGCTCGACGCCCTTTCCGTCCCCGTCACCCGTAGAATCTCGGAATGCGAGGCAGGCGCCTTCCCGATTACCTCCTTAGTTTTCCGGCGCCCCACCGCGGATATCACTGTCACGGCCGTCGACGCCACGACGGTTAAGGTCAGCGTCCCCGGTTCGCCGGAATCGCTCGTGAGCCTCGCTGTGCGTTCCGAAGCGGAGGTGCTCTCGGAAGAGCTGCGCCACCTTGATTCGGATAGGACATACGCCCATGCTCTCCGCGCCTTAGCGCGCGTGCACTACAGTGTGTAGGCGTAACTATTCCATCGTTTCCCCAGTCCCATCATTCAGAAGGATCTTTCTTCACCATGGTCACGCTTCGCCGCGTTAGCGACATCGACGAGCTCATATCCTCCGCCGCACTCGCCTTTATTGAAACGATTGCAGCGATTCAAGCCCCGGGCGGTGGCCTGCACAAGGACGGAGTAGCACGCGTAGTCCTCACCGGTGGTGGTGCTGGAATCGGTGTCCTCCGCGAATTGGCGCGCCTCCACGAAGCTGCCGAGCAGCAAGGCGGCGACTATCCCGCATTGGCCGTGGACTGGACGCGGGTCCATGTCTTCTTCGGGGATGAGCGCAATGTTCCGGTCAGCGATTCGGATTCCAACGAGGGACAAGCTCGCGAGGCTCTTCTCAGCAAGGTCGGTATTCCAGAACCGCACATTCATGGTTATGACTTGGGTGCGGTATCCATGGAGCACGCCGCCCAAGCCTATGAAGGCGAGATTCGTGATTTTGCGCCGGAGGGCTTCGACATTCACCTCTTGGGCATGGGACATGAGGGCCACATCAACTCTCTTTTCCCGCGCTCGGAGGCAGTCTATGAGGATACGGACTATGCATTTGCTGTCCATGATTCCCCTAAGCCCCCGTCGGAGCGTGTCACGCTGACCTACCCCGCTATCAATCGCTCTCAACGTATTTGGTTCCTTGTCTCCGGTGAGGAGAAGGCCGAAGCTGCGTCCCATCTCGTAGCCGGGGCCGCGGCTGAGGATTGGCCTGCCGCAGGTGCGCGGGGCACCGAAGAGACTCTACTTTTCGTAAGTGAAGACGCCGCACAGCAGCTTTAGCACCACGGTTCCCCCAGTCGCTTGAAGCCTAGGAAAAAATAACGCCGCGTTCCCTCCTCCATGAGAGGAAGCACGCGGCGTTCTGCGTTGTTGTGGCCGTAGACCAGCTGGCGGTTTTAGCTGCTATATGCCTGCAGCAGGTTCAGGGCTACGATGCAAGCGAGCCAGATGACCACCATGACCACGGTATAACGGTCGAGGTTCTTTTCAACCACGGTGGAACCAGACAAGTTGGACTGCACACCGCCGCCAAAGAGGCTGGAAAGACCGCCGCCCTTACCTTTGTGCAGCAGCACGAAGACAGACATCAGGATTGCGGCAATCACGAGGATGATTTCCAGTGCCAAGATCATGAAATAGTTCCTTGTTTTACGCGTTCGTTGGTTTTATGTGGTGGGTGACAGCCCATGCCGTCAGCCCACGGAGACGGGGGCGCCAAGAGCGGGCGCAATAATCCCCGATAATACACCACGCGGCGGGCCAGAAACCATTCCGACCCGCCACGGCTAATGAGCGTGATGCTAGCTGGTATGAGGACTATGCGCCCTGGGCAGCGTTAGCCGCCAGCTTGGCAAACTCCTCGCCCTTGAGAGAAGCCCCGCCAACCAGGCCGCCGTCGACGTCCGGCTTGCCTACGATCTCCGCGACGGAATCCACCTTGACGGAGCCACCGTAGAGGATGCGGATCCCCTCGGCCACCTCATCGCCGCCCAGTTCACGGACGAGCTCGCGAATAGCTGCGCACACTTCCTGCGCGTCCTCAGCGGAAGCAACCTTACCGGTACCGATTGCCCAGACCGGCTCATAAGCGATGACGGTCTTGGAGAGGTCCTCGGCAGAAAGGCCTTGCAGGGAGTTGCGGGTCTGGGTGACCACGTAATCCACGTGGGTGCCTGCCTCGCGCACGTTGAGCGGCTCGCCCACGCAGACAATAGGGCTGATGCCGTTAGTCAGAGCTGCAGCGGCCTTCTCAGCAACTAGCTGGTCGGTCTCACCGTGGTACTGACGGCGCTCGGAGTGGCCAACGACTGCCCAGGAGCATCCCAGGGCGGAGAGCATCTTGCCGGAAACCTCACCGGTGTAGGCGCCGGACTCATGCTTGGAGATGTCCTGTGCGCCGTAGGTGAACTGCAAGTCGTCGCCGTCGACCAGCGTCTGCACAGTGCGGATATCGGTGAACGGGACCATGAAAGCCACGTCAACCTTCTCGTAGTATTCCTTCGGCAGAGAGAATGCGAACTTCTGCAAGGAACCAATAGCTTCCTTGTGGTCGAGGTTCATCTTCCAGTTACCTGCGATAAGCGGGGTACGTGCCATGATTAGCCTTTCTAAATCAGACTGAGTTGACGGTTTAAGTGCTTAGGCTTCCAGGACCTTGACGCCCGGCAGCTCCTTGCCTTCAAGGAACTCGAGGGAAGCGCCACCACCGGTAGAGATGTGAGAGAAGCCATCTTCATCGAGGCCGAGCAGGCGGACGGAAGCTGCGGAGTCACCGCCGCCAACGACGGTGAAGGAACCGTTCTTAGCGGTGGCGTCGATGATCGACTGTGCCACACCGGCGGTGCCCTTGGAGAAGGCCTCCATCTCAAAGACACCCATTGGGCCGTTCCAGAAGACGGTCTTGGAAGAAGCGATGACCTCGTCGAACTCCTTCACCGACTCCGGGCCGATGTCGAGAGACTGCCAACCCTCCGGAATACCGTCCAGGGCGACGACCTTGTTCTCTGCCTGAGCATCGAACTCGGTTGCAGCAACGAGGTCGACCGGCAGGACAATCTTTTCACCGAAGCGCTCGAGCAGCTCCTTGCAGTTGTCAATCTGGTCTTCTTGCAGCAAGGAGTTCTGGACGTTGTAGCCCTGCGCAGCCAAAAGGGTGTAGCACATGCCGCCGCCAATGATCACCTTGTCGGCCTTGCCGGCAAGCGCTTCGATCACACCGAGCTTGTCGGAAACCTTGGCGCCGCCCAGAACGACCACGTACGGGTGCTCTGGCTTCTCTGCTACCGCAGCCAGGGTTTCCACTTCCTTCTGCACCAGCTTGCCGGCGTATGCTGGCAGGCGCTTGGCGACGTCGTACACAGAGGCCTGTGCGCGGTGAACAACACCGAAACCATCGGAAACGAAGGCACCGTTGTCCGCAGCCAGGGCGACGAGTTCATCGGCGAAGGCGCCGCGCTCAGCCTCATCCTTGGAGGTCTCGCGCGGATCGAAGCGAACATTCTCCAGGAGGAGAACATCGCCATCGTTGAGGCCGTTGGCGCGCTCGTGAGCGTCTTCACCGCTGACGTCGCCGGCAAGGGCAACGTACTGATCCAGCGCCTCGGAGAGAGCCTCTGCGACTGGCGCGAGGGAGTACTTCGGGTTTACTTCGCCCTTCGGACGCCCCAAGTGTGCCGACAGAATGACCTTCGCTCCCCCCTCAATGAGCGCCTTGATAGTCGGCAGCGAGGCGGTGATGCGGCCAGAGTCGGTGATGTTTCCTTCATCATCAAGCGGGACATTGAAGTCAGAACGAACAAGGACGTGGCGGCCGGAAACGCCTTCTGCGAGCAGATCGTCCAAAGTCTTGAAAGCCATTGTGTTCTCCTTAAAGGTGGGTACTCAAGCTAAAGGTTAATGCTATTCAATTAGAAAGTGTGCCGGAACCTGATTCGCGATGTGCGTGAAAGCGCGTACTCGTTCCTTAAAGACGACTACCGGCCCAGCGCACGCCACATATTCAGAGATAGTAGGCGCGGCGCGTGGGCCGGTATCTAGCCCGCGGTGCTTCCGCAGGCAATCACAGCTTGCTTCACTGTGCTCATTTCAGAGGGCGAAGCTTTAGAGCTTAGAGGCAACCAGGGAGGTGGTGCGCACAAGCTGGCTGGTGTAGCCCCACTCGTTGTCGTACCAGCCGAGGACCTTGACGAAGTTTCCGTTGGAAACCTTGGTCATGCCAGCATCGAAGATGCAGCCGTGGGAATCGGTGATGATGTCGGTGGAGACGATCGGGTCCTCGGTGTAGCCCAGGGTCTCGCCGAACTCGCCAGTGGCGGCTTCCTTGATAGCAGCGTTGATTTCCTCAGCGGTGACGTCGCGGGATGCCTGGAAGGTCAGGTCGGTAGCGGAACCGGTGATGGTAGGAACGCGCATTGCGTAACCGTCCAGCTTGCCCTCCAGCTCCGGCAGAACCAGGGAGACAGCCTTTGCTGCACCAGTGGAAGTCGGAACCATGTTGACGGCTGCGGCGCGGGCGCGGCGCAGGTCGCGGTGCGGAGCATCCTGGATGCGCTGGTCACCGGTGTAGGCGTGGATGGTGGTCATCAGGCCCTTCTCGATGCCGAACTTCTCGTGCAGGACCTTGGCCATCGGTGCCAGGCAGTTGGTGGTGCAGGATGCGGCGGAGATAACATTGTGCTTCTCAGCGTCGTACTCATCGGAGTTAACGCCGTAGACGAAGGTTGCGTCAACGTTCTTGCCCGGTGCAGAGATGATGACCTTCTTGGCGCCGGCCTCGATGTGAGCCTTGGCAGCCTCACCATCGGTGAAGAAACCGGTGGACTCGATGACGATGTCGACGTTGTACTCGCCCCAGTTCAGGTTCTTCGGATCGCGCTCTGCGGAGACTGCAATCTTGTGACCGTTGACGGTGATGGACTCGTCGTCGTGCTCGATCTCACCGTCGAAGCGGCCCAGAACCGAGTCGTACTTGAGCAGGTTGGCCAGGGTTGCGTTGTCCGTCAGGTCGTTAACTGCGACGACCTCGAGGTCATTGTTGCCCTGTGCGACTGCACGGAAGAAGTTGCGGCCGATGCGGCCAAATCCGTTGATACCTACGCGAATGGTCACTGTAATGTCTCCTCAAATAATCGAGTGAAGTTCAATTGTGGGGGCTTCCGAGACTTTGTCTGTATAGGCAGTGCGGTGGACCGTTCTTGCGGCACCGTTGCCCTGCCACTTCCGTGACGTGCTCGGTGGTTTTCCCAACACGGCCGATAGTACCCACGGATTTTGCATCCTGCAGTGCGCGTTCAGGTTCCCAACCAAGATGCTCGCACGAAAGGGAAAAGGGGCGTACACTAGATGGACCGCTAGTTACTTAAGACAATCCCCCAAACGCACACACCTGCAGATATGCCCGTTTATGTGGGATTATGTTGGCCCTAAAGAGGGCAAGGTGGGATATCTCACTAAAGCAAAAAAGAGCGGGTGAATCCAAAAATAAACCGGTTATCGCCGGTCATAAATTCACCATCGATAGTCAAAAAATTGCCCCAGACGGTCGCGATGGTGCCCGAACGGGCACAACATTCGACTGCGTCTGGGGCTAAGACGAGAGACTAGGATTCCTCAAAAAGTTCCTCTGTCACTGCCTTCGTCGTATCCGGCACACCAAGTTCCTTCGCGCGCTTATCTGCCATAGAAAGCAGGCGGCGAATACGCCCAGCCACCGCGTCCTTGGTCATCGGCGGATCAGCCAAGCGTCCGAGCTCTTCCAAGGAAGCTTCGCGGTGCTGCACGCGTAGGCGGCCGGCGTCCGCGAGATGTTCCGGGACGTCATCGCCCAAGATAACCATGGCGCGTTCGACGCGAGCCGCAGCTGTAACTGCCGCACGGGCAGAACGGCGTAAGTTGGCGTCATCGAAGTTGTCTAGGCGGCGGGAGGTGTCATGGGCTTCGCGTTGGATACGTTTCTTCTCCCACGTCAGTCGAGTCTCTTGGGCCCCCATTCTGGTCAGCAACGCACCAATGGCATCGCCATCACGCACCACGACGCGATCGGCCCCGCGGGTCTCCTTAGTTTTCGCCGCTACACCCAAACGACGCGCGCAGCCTACGAGAGCGAGTGCTGCCTCCTGGCAAGGACAGGTCACCTCCAGCGCTGAAGACCGGCCCGGCTCGGTTAGCGAACCTTGCGCCAAAAAGGCGCCGCGCCAAGCTGCTTCATTATCCGCAACAGAGCCGGAGATTACTTGCGGTGGCAGGCCCACGACTGGGTGACCCGAGCGGGTCACCAACCCCAGGCGCCTAGTCAACTCCTTGGCCCCGGTAGTGATTCGCACCTGCACTCTGCTCTTTTTAGAGGATGCGGCGGGGCCGGCTACGTGGGTGCTCGCAGAAATCGAATACAACTCGTCGAGTGCGGTGACCAAGCGAGTGGCTACGCTCTTCGATTCCAATTCGACCTCGTACATCACCCTATCTCCGGTGATGTGGAGCTCGCCGGCGAACCTGAGGATCGCGGCAACCTCCGCCGCACGAGCGGACTGGCGCGGTACGGACACCGCCGTAAGTTCCTCCTTGACCTGATCGGTCAATGACGCAGACACCTCGTGCCTCCCCTTTCAACTCTTGATGTAACTCACCGCAGAAAGCAGCAGTGGTGCAACTGACCCTAGAAGGGCCTTGAGCTCGTGCATACACAGCACGCACCACCGCGCCTGTGAAGCGCAGCGACGCTGCGGTGAGCGATGAATGCCACTTAGTCTATCGTGCACTTAGCCGCGGTGAGTGCCCGGGGCACCCGCTGAAGAATCGCGCTGAGCGGCATAGTCGGTATAATGCTCAGTCAGTACCTGCGCGAGCTTGTTTGGGCAATGCTTGTTGAGAGAATGTCCATTCTCATCGCTCTGGCACACATCGCGGAAGACCGCCGTAGCACCGAGCACGCTGGCCGCACGCTGCACGAAAACTCGCTCCGACTCATTCGGAAGACCAGAACCATCGACGATTACTTTGTCTACCCGCAGGTTTGGCGCATGCTGCGCTAAGACGTGCAGGTGGCGCTCAGCTGAAAAGCCCTGGGTCTCCCCTGGTTCCGCGGAAAGGTTAAGTACCACAACGCGAAGCGCATCCGAGGACGTAATTGCATTGACAATCTCCGGCACAAGGACGTGTGGAAGCACCGAGCTAAACCACGATCCCGGGCCCAAGGTGATGAGGTCCGCATCGCGCAGGGCCGCGATGGTTTCCGGATTGGCCTGTGGCTTCTCCGGGATGATCCGGACGCGGCGAACCTGCCCCACGGTGGACGCCACGGCGACTTGGCCGCGGACAGAGCGCATGATGCGGGGATCGTCGTCAAGCCCGGCCACGTCCGCTTCGATATCGAGCGGCAGATTCACAGCCGGCAGCACGCGGCCCGCAGACTGCGTTAGCCGTCCCACCGCGTCAAGCGCCGCTTGGAAGTCCCCCAAGACCTCAGTGAGTCCGGCAATGAGGAGATTACCCACCGCGTGGCCGGCCATGGCGCCGGTGCTTTGGAAGCGGTGCTGCAGCGTTGAGGCCCACATCTGGCCCTCCTCTGAGTCACTCGACAACGCGGCGAGCGCCATGCGCAAATCACCCGGCGGAATAATGTCCATCTCGCGGCGCAGCCGTCCGGAAGAACCGCCGTCATCAGCCACAGTGACGATGGCAGAGATCGCCTCCGCGCCGGTGCGGCGCGCAGCCAAAAGGGTTTGATAAAGACCATGGCCACCGCCCAGGCTAGCCATGTGGGTAGGGAGAGACGTCACGGAAATATTAGCTTTCGGTCATCCAAGGGTAGGGAATGAATTTTTATCTTATCGCACCTAATCCCGGGCGATGTCACGGTGCAGTGTGCTCACATCCAGATCCCCGCGCTCCCTGAGACGGCGAGCAATCTCCTCCGTAACGGCCACAGATCGGTGATGCCCACCGGTGCACCCGATGCCTACGGTAATGAAGTTCTTGCCCTCGTGCCGGTAGCCGGAAAGCATCGAGTCAAGCATGGTGATGAAGTGATCAATGAAGGGTTCAGCGGCGTCCTGGGAGAGGACGTAGTCTGCGACCGGTTCATCAGTACCGCGGTATCCCCGCAATTCAGGCACCCAATAAGGATTGGGAAGGAAGCGGACATCGACGACAAGATCTGCGTCACGCGGGGAGCCATGCTTGAAGCCGAAGGACTCTAACGTGACGTGCTGTAGCTCATGACCCATCTCGCCGAAAGAGGCCTCGATCGCGCGGCGCAGGTCGTGGACAGACAGATTGGTCGTATCAATGATGATATCCGCGCGGTCACGGATGGACTGTACTGCTGCGCGCTCGCGCTGAATGCCCGCCTTGAGGGTTTCCCCGTCCTGCAGCGGGTGCGTACGACGAACTGAATCGAAGCGGCGAATGAGCACATCATCCCGCGCGTCGAGGAAAAGCAGTGTCGGTTTCATGTCTAACTGCTCGAGTTCATCAAGAGTTTCTGCCAAGGAACCCGGGAACAAGCGGGAGCGCACATCGGTCACCGCGGCAATTTTAGAAACCGGGGATTCCGGGCTCGCGCACAACTTGAGTAGGTCAACGATTGCCTTGGGGGGAATGTTGTGGGCTACGTAATAGCCTTTATCCTCCAGCACTTTAGCCGCCGACGTCAGGCCACCGCCTGACATGCCGGTGATCAAAATGGGTGGGGAATCAAACAGCGTCATGGCTTCCATTCTTACCACCTATTCAGAGTCCTCGGTGGGAACTATCTCGAGAGCCAAGCCTTCTTATGAGGCGTGAAGATGATCAAATACTGTTTGCGCTAACTTCGGGCCGAAACCCTTGACTTCAGCAATCTCTTTCACGCTGGCTTCTTTGAGCTTCTTCACCGAGCCGAAGTGCTTGACCAGGTCCGTACGACGCTGGGGCCCCAAGCCCGGAACGGCATCAAGAACCGATGAGCGCATACGCTTCGAGCGCTGCTGGCGGTGATAGGAAATGGCGACACGGTGGGCTTCATCACGGAGGTGCTGGAGCAAAAAGAGCGCTTGCGAATTGCGCGGCAAAATCACCGGTTCATCATCACCCGGAACCCACACTTCTTCTAGGCGCTTCGCCAGACCGATGAGGGTTACGTCCACGATGCCGAGTTCGTCGAAAACTGCCTGCGCCGCAGCCACCTGCGGTGCGCCTCCATCCACAATGAAAAGCTGCGGTGGGTAGGAGCTGCGTTTGATCTGGCTCGCAGCCTCTTCGCGCACCATCTCCTCGGCGAAGGTAGTGTTCTCCAGTTCCTCGTCCGGAACCGCTCGCTTGTCATCGTGGTGATGCTTGAAGCGGCGGCGAGTCACCTCAGCGATGGAACCGACATCGTTGGAGCGTCCATCACCCGCAGCCTCCTTGATGCGGTAGCGGCGGTAATCAGACTTGCGTGGCAGGCCATCTTCGAAGACCACCAAGGAAGCCACGACATCGGTACCTTGAATGTGCGAGATATCCGTACACTCAATGCGCAGCGGCGCGGAATCCATGCCTAGCGCCTCCTGCAGCTCCTGGAGTGCTGCGGACCGGGCAGTCAGATCGCCCACGCGCTTGAGCTTGTGCTGTTTCAGCTGCTCCTTGGCATTCCTCTCGACGGTCTCCATCAGTGCGCGCTTGTCGCCGCGCTGCGGGACGCGCAAGTCAATCTGGGCGCCTCGCAACTCCTCGAGAACAATCTTGACTTCGTCAGCTTCATCTGGAAGGGCCTGGACCAGAATCTCGCGAGGAATGGCGTTACCCTGCCGTGTGTCGGCATGGGATTCTTGGTCCACTCCCCTGCGCTCCAACTTGGCGTCCTCGGCAGCCTCTTGGCGCTGACGCTCGACGGCATCCGAATAGAACTGGATGAGGAAGTTCTGGATCAGTGCCGGCAGACCCGGATCTGCTTGGCCCTCCTCCACCACGTCTGTCGTTGCCTGATCACCAGAGCGCTCGACCACCCAACCACGCTGACCGCGGATGCGGCCCGAACGTACGTGGAAAATCTGCACCGCCGCTTCAAGTTCATCGGAGCTAAACGCGATGAGGTCTGCATCCGTCCCATCGGACAGAACCACGGCTTGCTGCTCCATCAATTTGTCTATCGCGCCGAGGTCATCGCGCAGGCGTGCTGCCAACTCGAACTCTAGGTTCTCCGCCGCCTCCTCCATGCGCTGAGTTATCCTCTTGCGCACCGGGGCGGTATTGCCATTCATGAAGCTGATGAGCTGGTTGACCGTCTCGCGGTGTTCCTCGGGGCTGACGCGGCCAATGCAGGGAGCATCGCACTTGCCGATGTAGCCCAAAAGACACGGCCGTCCTAAGCGCTCGTGACGGTTATACACACCCTTGGCGCACGTGCGCATGGGAAAGATTCGAGTCAGAAGATCGAGGGATTCGCGCACCGCCCAGGCATGGGAATAAGGGCCGAAATAACGCACTCCTTTGCGGCGTGGGCCGCGATAGAAGAACGCACGCGGGACGGTCTCCCCCACAGATACCGCGAGCATAGGGTAGGTTTTATCGTCGCGGTACATGACGTTGAAACGTGGATCGAAGCGCTTGATCCACGTGTACTCCAACTGCAGTGCTTCCACCTCGCTGGCCACCACAGTCCATTCGACTGAGGCCGCAGTCAGAACCATCTGGCGGGTTCGCGGGTGCAGTTGGGTGATGTCCTGGAAGTAATTTGATAGCCGCGCGCGCAGGTTCTTCGCCTTGCCCACATAGATGACGCGGCGGTTCTCATCGCGGAACTTATAAACGCCCGGATCCGTGGGGATGCTTCCGGGCGCGGGGCGGTACTCAGAGGGATCAGCCACTAGTCATCCTGCGGCATGTAGCGGGCTTCCAGGTCACGGAAAGAGCGGACCTTGGTGATAACGTTCTGCTTATCACCTGACTGCAGGGCCCACACCGGCACGTATTCGAAGTCAGGCAGCTCAATACGCGCCATGCGTGATCCCTCAGGGAAAGATAGGCCGTAGATGACCTGCCACGGGTAGAAGCGGGTTCCTAGAATGTTGCGGATCTCTACCCCATCAGAGTTCGCGCGGAGTCGCGGCCGAGTCAATGCCAACCACGACAGGATCGAAATCACCACGCCCACCCCGGGGAAAGCGAACTTATCAATAGTCGTCACCGTCGCGCCGGTAAAAGACAAGCCCACAGTGAAGCCCATAAATAAGTGCGCTGCCATGACGAGGATGATCCAGATGATCGCCACCTTGCGCAGGTAAGGCGACGTCGCTTCATATTCCCAAGGCTTGGATGAGGTCTGGGCAAAAGGATCAGCGCTGGTATAGGCCAACAACTGCTCCTCGCTCATGCGCGGTGCCTCCCCCGCAGAGCTCGATGCGGCTGGCCGCAAGGATTGCGAGGACGTAGTGGCGTGAGCTGACTGTTCCCGCTCTTCATGGCCCAAGGGCACCTGTGGGTCCGTCATCGAGTTTTCCATCTCCTCATCACTCCGCTGAGGCAGGCCACGGCTCTGTGCTGATATGCAGGGCGCCGTGGTTGCGCGTGGCAGCCTACTTTAGGTTTGACTCGTCCAGTGTACGCAAGGTGTGCACGGTTTCTAAAGCTGCCTGCATGGCCTCTGCACCTTTATCTTCCGCGGAGTCTGCAAAGCCAGCGCGATCAACTGCTTGATCATAGTCGTTGACGGTGAGCACACCATTAGCCACCGGAGTGGATTCATCGAGCGCGATGCGGGTCAGCCCCTGGGTGACGGAATCACACACATAATCAAAGTGCGGAGTACCGCCACGGACAACACAGCCCAGTGCCACCACGGCGTCATGCGTGCGCGCCGCGGCCTGGACCACTACGGGGAGCTCCAAAGCGCCCACAACGCGCAGCGGGGTCACAACGGCACCGGCTGCTTCAGCGGTCTCCAGTGCGCGACGATGCAGCTGATCACAAATCTCGGCGTTCCACGTGGCGGTGACAACCGCGACGCGGAGTCCTTCACCCGAGACATTCTTCGGGGTTGGCAAGCCTTCCTTGCTCATTGGGTGCTCCTTTGTTTTAGTTTTCAGCTCGATTTTCCGGCTTAATGCCTTACGAGTGCTTCTGGTCCCATTCAGCGACCTGTGGCAGATCATGCCCCATCCGGTCGCGCTTCGTGCGCAGATAGCTGATGTTCTCCGCCGTCGCGGGGGTAGCCAACGCGGTGCGTGCGGTGGCATCAATGCCAAAGCCCTGTAGACCCTCGCCCTTGTGCGGGTTATTGGTCAAGAGGTTCACGGACTTCACGCCTACATCCCGCAGGATTTGGCCTGCCACGGAATACTCGCGGGCATCTTCGGGCAGGCCCTGCTCCACGTTGGCATCAACGGTGTCCATTCCCTTGTCCTGCAGGCGATAGGCTTTGAGTTTATTCACTAAACCGATGCCGCGGCCTTCCTGTCCGCGCAGGTAGATGACGATCCCGCGTCCTGCTTCTTGCACCGCACGAAGGGATTCCTGCAGCTGCGGCCCACAGTCACAGCGCTGAGAGGCAAAGACGTCCCCTGTAAGGCACTCAGAGTGGACACGAACGGGCACATCCTCCGCACCGCTATAACTCTCCACGTCACCGACGAACAGGGCGATGTGCTCGCACTTATCGACGTCACTCGAATAGCCCACCGCGCGGAACTCGCCGTACTCGGTGGGCAGGCGGGTTTCTACCTCGCGGCGGACCTGTTGTTCGTTGTGACGACGCCACTCGATGAGCTGCTCGATGGAAATCATCGTCAGCCCGTGAGCGTCGGCAAAGCGACGCAGCTCCGGCGAGCGGGCCATGTCCGTGGGGTCCTCTTCGGAGACGATTTCACACAGCACGCCGGCAGGGCGCAGACCGGCCAGCCGGGCCAGGTCGATGGCAGCTTCCGTATGCCCATCGCGTTCGAGCACACCATTCGGGCGGGCAGCGAGCGGGACCACGTGGCCAGGGCGTGTGAACTCCGACGGTTCAGAGGAAGGATCAGCCAAGCGCCGAATGGTGTCGCAGCGCGAGGTGGCGGAGATACCCGTCGAGCCGTTAGCCAAGTCCACCGTCACGGTGTAGGCGGTCTGGCGCACGTCCTGGTTCACCGCCAGCATTGGAGGTAGGTTCAACCGCTCACAGTCTTCCGGGAGCAGCGGCGCGCAAATGTAGCCGGAGCTATAGCGCACCATAAAGGCCACAAGCTCTGGGGTGGCGAGCTCAGCGGCGAAGATGAGGTCGCCTTCGTTCTCACGGTCCTCATTATCTATGACGACGACTGCCTTGCCGGCCGCGATGTCGGCGATGGCTTGGTCGACGCTATCTAAACTAAAAGCTGAATCTGCAGCGCTCATAAGGACTAACTCTATCCCTCTGTTCCCGCGCCGTGGGCGTTAGGGTGAACCATTTTCTCCACATACTTGGCAACCACGTCTACCTCGAGATTTACTCGGGCGCCTGGCTTCATGGAACCAAAGACGGTATCGCGCAGGGTGGTGGGAATGAGTGAGACTTCAAAGAAGGCTTCCGCACCGGGCTCTTCCTGCCCATCTGACAAGGCCGATACCGTCAGGGAGGTCCCCTGCACCGCGATGGAGCCCTTTTCCACCACGTAGCGCGCCAGCTCAGCCGGCAGACTAAAGCGCAATACCTCCCAGTGCTCTGAAGGCGTGCGGGACAGCAAGGTCCCGGTGCCATCGACGTGCCCCTGCACAATATGGCCGCCCAAACGCGTCGTCGGGAGCACCGCACGCTCGAGGTTAACCGGCGAGCCCTCCGCGAGCTCGCCGAGAGAGCTACGGTTTAAGGATTCCTTCATGACATCGGCGATGAAGGTCCCTTCTCCTAACTCAGCCACGGTCAGGCACACGCCGTTGACCGCGATGGAATCACCTAGTTGCGCGTCATTCAATACGGTAGATGCCGCAATACCCAACCGCACGGCATCACCCTGCGGTTCGACGCTATCGACGTGACCGATCTCCTCAACGAGTCCGGTAAACATAGACCGCACTTCCCTTTCTTTTTAACACTCTAAATCTTCTAGTCCTTGAATCTTCTACCCATTGAAAGCTTGCCAGCTTTCAATGTTTCCCAGCTTTCAAAGCTTTTCATCCTTGCGATATTCCACAAGCAGGTCCTCGCCGAGCTCGGTAACCGCGCAACGCCGCCATCTTTGGGCGCGGGCCAAGTTCGACGACACAGCACTGGTGAGAACACCCCTGCCTTCACCGAGGATGACATTTCCTATATAAGCCTGGATCCGGTCGACACAACCTAGCTCCATGAAGCTTGTTGCGAGCCCCGCGCCGCCTTCGACGAGAATATCTCGAGCACCCGTGGCATATAGCTCATCTAGGGCCTCCTGTGGCGAGGCATAGTGCTCAAAACCTAGTCTCTCAAGGTTGGTTTGTCCTCCTTGAGACACATCCCGGGAGCCGATGACAACACGCCGCGGTTGCTGCGGGCGCAAGGAACCATCCGCACAGCGCGCCGTCAAAGACGGGTTATCCGCTAAGGCTGTGCCAGTTCCGATAAGGATGGCATCGCGCTGAGCTCGGTCACGGTGCACATGCTCGCGGGCCTGCTCCCCCGTGATCCACTGGCTGCTGCCATCCACTGCGGCGGTGAAACCATCCAGGCTCTGTGCGAACTTCAACGTGACGTGCGGGCGACCGAGTGCAACGGCGCACAGCCACGGCTCCAGCGCATCTGCTCCTTCTGCCGGTTCCGAGAGCTGTCCCACGGTGATGCCGGCGCGGCGCAGAGTGGTTGACCCTCCCCCAGCTTGCGGGGTGGGGTCCGGGTGGAGGTAGTAGACAGCGGATACGGAGGCATCGATAAGCGCCTGCGCGCAGGGACCAGTACGGCCCGTGTGATTGCAGGGCTCCAAGGTGACCACCGCGGTTCCACCGCGTGCCTTGTCCCCCGCATCGCGCAGCGCCATGACTTCAGCATGCGGTCCGCCCGGGGGATGGGTTGCGCCGACGCCAACCACCTGCCCAGCGGAATCAAGGATGACTGCTCCCACCGGTGGGTTTGGGCTCGTTGTACCGCGCACCTGCTCGCCGGCCTCCATGGCTAGGCGTAACGCTTGCGCAAGGACAGCAGAATCGTGGCGTGGGTTCACAGCGTAGCCAGTCGGCGCAGCTCCTCGATGGCCGCCGCCTTATCCGCCTGCTTGTAAATGGCTGATCCCGCCACGAAGGCATCGCAGCCCGCCTCGGCGGCGGAGCGGATCGTCTCGGCAGAAATGCCGCCATCGATTTCGATGAGGACGTCAAGGCCGCGCTCGTCAATGGCCGCACGCAAGGTGCGAACCTTGTCCAACTGATCCGGCATGAAGCTCTGACCACCAAAGCCGGGCTCAACAGACATGACGAGAACCTCGTCGAAGTGCTCCAAGGCATCCAGCCAGGGCTCAATCGGGGTACCTGGCTTGATGGAGAAGCCCGCGCGCACCCCTAGGTCACGGATCTTGCGGGCCAAGGCGATGGCCGCTTCCTTATCGGCCACGGCCTCGACGTGGAAGATGATGCAATCAGCCCCGGCCTTGGCGTAGGTTTCCACCCACTTCTCCGGCTCCTCGATCATGAGGTGAACGTCGAGGGTCTGCGAGGTAATCCCGTCCACCGTCGCCGTAATATCCGGGCCGAAGGACAAGTTGGGCACAAAGTGACCATCCATGATGTCAACGTGGATCCAATCCGCGTTGGCCACGGCCTGAACCTCCTCACCCAAGCGGGTGAAATCAGCGGCCAGAATGGATGGGGAAATGATGGGACCAGACGAGTGTGCAGACATGACACTCAGCCTAGTCCCTCACGGGGCGCTAGTCCGCTACTCGGCGGAGGACAGCGAAAAACATTGCATCTGTTCCGTGGCGGTGCGGCCACATTTGGGCGGAGAGCTCGCTGCCGAGGTCTCCCATTTCCGGCAGCACCTCCCGCGCATCCAGCTCCTCGATACGCGCCTCTGTCCCAGCTCCATGGCGCTCCAAGGCCGCATCCACAATGCCTCGGGTCTCTCGCAGATCGGGCGAGCAGGTGGAGTACACCACAACACCACCGGGACGAACGAGCTCTAATGCGGATTCGAGGAGCTCGCTCTGGAGTTTGTTGAGCTCCGCAATATCGGACTCGGCCTTGCGCCAGCGAGCCTCTGGGCGGCGACGGAGCGCACCCAGGCCGGAACAGGGGGCGTCGACAAGCACGCGGTCGAAGCCTGCACCGAGACCCGGCGCACGACCATCCGCCCGATGCACGCGGACAGGTAGGTCTCCCACGGTCTTTTCCACCAAGGTAGCGCGGTGCGGAGAGACTTCTACGGCATCGACTTCCGCCCCCTCAATGCGGGCGATGGCACCCATCAAGGCAGCCTTGCCACCGGGGCCCGCACACAGGTCCAACCAGCGTCCGGTGTCGTCGCCGATGAGTTCAGCTTCCGTCACTGCGCGTGCGATCAGCTGCGATCCTTCGTCCTGGACCGCTGCCAACTTCTGACGGACGGGCTCTAGCGAGCCCGGGTCACCCTGCTCAAGATACACCGCATAGGGCGAATAACGCCCTTCCTCACAACCGGTAATGAGAGCAAGCTCTTCCGCAGAGATTTCGCCGGGCCGCGCTACCAAATGCACCAGAGGCCGCTCAGAATCCGCTTCGAGTGCGCGTTCCAACTCCGCTGTCTGTTCGGCGTTGAGCTTGCTCTCTCCAGCGGCGTCCAGCAGGCCCAAGGCGCGTCCGAAAGAGCGGGCAATCCACTCCGGGTGGGCATGGCGGAAGGCCACAGCCGCGACCTCTTCCTTTGGAGCAAGCTTGTCTAGCCACCCTTGCGCAGGTGTGCGGGTGATAGTGCGCATAATGCCGTTGGCAAAGCCCTTGGCCTTTTCGTGGCCAGCTGCCTCCACGAGGCGGACGGTGGTATCGACCGCAGCATGCGCTTCAACGCGGGTGTACAGCACTTGGTAGGTGCCCATTCGCAAGGCGGTGAGAACGTCAGGTGCAATGGCCTCTAGTCCGCGCGAAGCACACTCGGCGATAACCGCATCGAGCACGCCTTCGCTGCGCAGCGTGCCGTAGGTGAGTTCCGTCGAGAAGGCTGCATCACGGCCGCTAAGGTTGTTCGCACTTACTACCTTTGGCAGCGTGAGGTTGGCAAAAGCATCATCGGCCTCTACACGCTGCAACACCTCGAAAGCCACCGCGCGTGGGACATCGACTCCGCAGCGCCGCGCTGCGGACATGAAGGACGCTGGCTGTCGGTCCCAGCGGCTGTGCTGGCGCTGTCCGCCTCGATTCTCTCGCTTTTCTTTAGCCTGGCGGTTAGTACCGCCACGTGCGGTTCTGCGTCCACCGCTGCGTTGCTGTTCGGCGCGCTCGGTGCGAGCTGCCGGATCACCGGACTTGCTGCGGGACCGGAAACCTCCACTCATGAAAACTTCACCTCATCCTGGCCGCCCTCTGCTGCTTGGGAAGCCTGGCTAGAAAGCCCGCGGCCCCAGTCGGCGGCATTCATCATCTTTTTGCCGGGCGGTTGGATCTGGCCTAGGCGCACCGGGGCGCTTCCGGTACCGACCATTACCTCCTTCTTCGCCACGTGTACTTCGCCCGGTTGCAGCGAAGTCAACGCGGTAGTGTCTGGCAACTCCTCTAGTTCTGCTGGCTCCACGACGCTGACCGGGCCTACCTTTAAGCGCGACTCCCCCAATAGGGTCCACGCGCCCGGCCCTGGAGTATGCGCACGGATATGGCGATCGACAACATCGGCCTGCGCGGTCCAATCGATTCGGGCGTCTTCCGTGGAAATCTTGTGCGCGTAGGTGACCTCACCCGCCTGCGGCTGCGGGGTGATGCTGCCATCTTCCAAACCATTCATCGTCTCGACGAGCAGATCACCGCCGGCATACGCCAAGCGCGTCAGCAGGTCATCCGCGGTATCAGTGGGCCGGATTGTCTCTTCCATGGTGGCCAAGATATCCCCGGTGTCCAGGCCTCGATCAATACGGAAAGTTGTAGCACCCGTTCGCTCATCTCCCGCAGCAATAGCGGCCTGCACTGGGGCAGCGCCACGCCACGCTGGGAGAAGGGAAAAGTGCAGGTTGACCCAGCCGTGCTTGGGAAGGCTCAAGAGGTCCTCGGTGATCAGGTTTCCGTAGGCGACCACTGGAATGGCCTCGGGGGCGATCTCTGCTAGCCGTGCACGCAATGCATCGCCGTCCTCGGTGCCCTGCTTGAGGGTGGTCGGCGTGAGCACCTCGATGCCGTGTTCCTCAGCTAAGGCTTTCACGGGGCTCGGATGCACGCTGCGTCCTCGACCACGGCGGGCGTCGGGCCGAGTGATGACTGCGGCTACCTCATGATGGGACTCGATAAGCTTCTGCAAAGCCACAACAGCGGGCTCGGGGGTTCCGGCGAAAATAATGCGCACTGTGAAGGCAGGCCTTTCTTAATTCACGTTGTTGGGGTTCTAATTTTTAATCGATGTGGGGCCGCACTGGCGTCAGAGCGTGCGCGCGGCTATGAGTTAAACCACTCCGCTTGGCGGATGGTCTTCATCGATTCCTTGCGCAGTTCGTCGCTCAGGCGCTGGAGGAACAAAACACCATCCAGGTGATCTGTTTCGTGCTGTATGCAACGCGCCATAAGCCCCGAAGCCAGCATCGATACAGGCTGGCCCTGCGGGTCGTAGCCACGCAGACGCACCGTGGAGAATCTTTCGGTGGGCTGCGAAATACCTGGAATGGACAGGCAGCCCTCAGTTCCTAACTGCATGTCCTCCCCTACCGCTTCCCACTCTGGGTTGATTACCGCACCGCGCAGGCCGCTTTGAAAGTGTGAGCAATCGAAGACGAAGATGCGCTTGGTCACACCAATCTGGTTGGCGGCTAATCCGACTCCCCCAGCATCTTCCATGGTTTCCAGCATGTCCTGGGCCAAGCGTTCCAGTGACGGCCCGAACTCGGTGATTTCCTCGGCACGGGTGGTCAGGACCGGATCGCCATAAAGGCGAACCTCGCGCACAGTCATAGTGGTACTCCTCGAGGGCTAAACAGTGTGTAGGCTACCGAGAATAGTTCACCTCCAGCAGCGCGCGCCCGCCAGGGGTGAAAAGAACGCAGCCCTTAACCGATGTTGATTGGGTCCACGGTGATGCGCAGCGGCAACACATCCTTGCGTGCACTGCGCACGGAATTAGCCCTTCTCAAAGCCTGACCGAGCTCTGAACGCGGACCTAGTGGGGTACGAATCAATAGCCGCTGCGGCTCACCGCCGCGCTCATGATCATAGTCACCTGGCAGGCTCACTCCCGGCGGCAACGGGACGGGCCCGAGAAGCTCCGCATGTTCCGGCAGTTCCGCCAACTCCAAAAACGCATCGAGGGAAGCATCGGCGCCATCGACGGCCGCCATATGCACAGCAGGTGGAAAGCGTACCTCGCGGCGTGCCTGCAATTCCGCTGCTGCAGCTCCCACCATGTCCCAGCGGCTCAAGAAGCCCACGAGTGGCAGTTGCTCATCGGCAGCAACGATCACCGCACCGCCGTCGCGTGCCGGCGCGACGAGAGTCGCAGCAGCCGCCCACTTGGCCAAAGTGTCCTCCGTGGCTCGCAGATCCTGGCGGCCCAGCAGCGCCCCGGTTTCCACCAAAAGGGCGGCGCCGTAGTGCCCACCCTCCGCGATGCGCGGTTCCGCGCCCGGTGTAGCGATAACCAGCGCGGGACCGGTAGGGATCTCATCGAGGATGGTGGATCCGCCCGACTGAATCACTCGGGTGTTGGGAAATGCGCGGCCCATCTCCTCCGCCGTGCGTTCCGAACCAAGCACGATGGCGCGCAGCCGCGGCGAGCCGCATTCGGAGCACCGATAATGAGCGTCAACGCGCCCACACCACCGGCACGTCGGCAGCGCAGCCGAATCTGTCGATTCATCCCTCGAAGCACCAGCGGAAGGCAGACCCAAGGGGCCATTGCAATGACGGCAACGCGCCGGGGACGCGCAGTGCCCACAAGCCAAAATCGGCGCATAACCCTTACGCGGGACCTGTACGAGAACGGGCTCACCGCGGTCGAGCGCCGCACGTGTGGCCTGAAATGCCGGGCCGCTGACAGCCGTCGTCCCGCCCTGCATGTGGCGGGCCAGATTAATCCCGTACGCACCCACCGCAAAGATGTTGGGGCGCCTCTTCTCCAGCGCTGTGTCGCTAGGTAAAAGATCGTGGGCCCACCCCGATTCAACAAGCAACTGGGCTTCTGCGGTGCGCGCATGGCCGGCGAGGACAAGGCTGCAGCCTTCCTGTGCCGAGCGGGTGCTAAGCACCTCCCTCGAATGGGCATAGGGCTTGAGGTTATCCACCAAATTATCGTCGCCGTCATTGAGGACAACGGCCAGCTTGAGGCCCTTGACTGGGGCAAAGGCTGCGGAGCGAGTACCGATGACGATCCGTGCTTGACCAGTTAAGGCGGAAAGATAGCGACGATAACGGGCCTGGGGCCCAGTACTGTGCGCGAGGACAGTGATTTGTTTGGCAGAAACGTGACGGCGAAACGCCGCCTCTAGGCAATCCAAGTCACGCTGATCGGGGACGACCATGAGCACGCCCCCGCCCTGCAGGGCCACGCTGGTTCCAAGGGCTGCCAAAGCACCGGCCCAGTCTTCCCCGGGTGCTATCTGCCAGGCTGCCCGGGCAATGTGCCCGGACAAGATCGAATCTACGAAGGACTCCCCGTGCTGGTAGCCCGACCACGCGGAAAGATCCGGATACTCGGCAGTGCCAAGTTCCTCCCACGGCGTATCCACGTCTGCTTCTTCGGCCTTGGCGTGGCGCGCCGGGATCGCGGTGCGAATGATGTCGGAGCGCACGCCGCCATAACGAGCCGCGAGGGATTCGATGAGCGCTGACATTGTCGGGGTGTACACCGCATAAGGAGAAATGACGCGATCAATATAACGAAGCGAACCCGCATAGTCGGAATCGCTAGCCCGCGACAACAAGATGGCGTCAACCAGACGACCATTGAAGCGGATGCGCACCCGCACTCCGGGCTGCGCAGCCTGTGAATCCGATTCATCAATGAGGTAGTCGAATTCTCGGTCCAAGTGGGCCACCCCTAACAAAGGCAACACCCGCGCGACCGGTTGCTGGGCGGCGGGTGTCTTCTTGGGCATAGGGCCCGATTCTACAGGCCGGCGGCGCGACGCAGGCTGTCGGCTCGCGAGGTGTCCTCCCACGGCAGATCGACATCGGTACGCCCGAAGTGTCCATAGGCTGCAGTCTGACGATAGATTGGACGCTGCAGGTCGAGCTCGCGAATAATCGCGGCCGGGCGCAGGTCGAAGACCTTATTCACCGCTGCCTGAATGTCAGCGTCGCTCAAGCCCTCGTGGGCAGTGCCGAAGGTCTCCACATACAGGCCGACCGGCTTTGCACGTCCAATGGCGTAGGCAACCTGCACCTCGGCACGGTCAGCCAGGCCAGCGGCCACGATATTCTTAGCCACCCAGCGCATAGCATAAGCCGCGGAACGGTCCACCTTGCTTGGGTCTTTACCGGAGAACGCACCGCCACCGTGGCGGGCCATGCCACCGTAGGTATCCACGATGATCTTGCGGCCGGTCAAGCCCGCATCACCCATGGGCCCGCCCAGAATGAAGGAGCCGGATGGGTTGATGAGAAGCTCAGTATCTTCGGTGTAGTACTGGCCCAATTCAGCATCGTTCACGACCCACTCGACGACATGGGTGCGAAGTTGCTCGGCCAACCACTCCTGGGTCACATCCGGATCATGCTGCGTGGAGATCACGATCGTCTCCAAGCGCGTCGGCACATCATTTTCGTCGTAAGCGAAGGTGACCTGAGTCTTTCCGTCGGGACGGAGCGAAGGCACGATACCTTCCTTGCGGACGTGGGTAAGACGGCGCGAAAGGTGGTGGGCCGTCGAAATCGGCAGCGGCATAAACTCTGGAGTTTCATTCGTTGCGTAGCCAAACATGAGGCCCTGATCACCAGCGCCATACTGGTCATCATCCTCAAACGTCCCCGAACGCACCTCTGTGGAGGCGTCGACGCCGGCCCCGATCTCCTGGGACTGTTCACCAATGGCCACGTTGACGCCACAGGTGTGGCCATCAAAGCCCACATCGGAAGAGGTAAAACCGATCTCTACAAGGGTCTTGCGGACGATCTGCGGGATTTCAACATAACCGGAGGTGCGCACCTCGCCCACGACGTGGACTTGGCCCGTCGTCACGAGAGTCTCCACAGCGACGTGGGCGTCAGGATCTTCCTCCAGGAGGGCGTCAAGAATGGCGTCTGAGATCGCGTCACAAATCTTATCCGGATGACCTTCTGTCACGGATTCGCTAGTAAAAAGGCGCACCGCCTGAGCAGCTTTATCAGTCACAAATCTTCCTTAAACTAATTCCGCGCGCCGTGGGCAGGACTTCGCCTCACCCACGCCTCGGCTGTTAACACCGCCCCATCGTAGACCAAGCGGTCTACAACTGCAAGAACGAGCGCTACTTTTCCAACATTTCATTCACCACATCAAGAATCTGTGCGGCCACAACTTGCTTTGAGCCCGGGGCAACCACCACTGGGTCGGAAGAGCGACGAAGGATCCACCCGGCACTCGTGGCTTGGCCAAAGACCTTGCCCTCTCCGACCTCATTAGCCATGAGCACATCACAGCCCTTCTTCACAAACTTCTGCTGGGCATACTCAAGCACGCTAGTAGTCTCATCACCAGTCTCCGCAGCAAAGCCAACGATGATTGCCTCGCGCTTAACTTCACCATTCTCACGCCGCTGCACCAGACCCTTGAGTATGTCCGGGTTCTCCACGACCTCAAGGCTGGCCAAGTCCTCGTCTGCTGCGCCCTTCTTCATCTTCGAATCCGCCACGGACGCGGGACGGTAGTCGGCAACAGCCGCGGCCATGATAATGATGTCGGCATCGGCAGCTTCGCTATTCATCGCCTCCTGCATATCCCGCGTCGATGTCACGCGCACCACGGAAGCGCCTGCAGGGATGGGAAGCGCTTCAGTGTTTCCAGCAACAATAGTGACATCCGCCCCGCGTTGCGCAGCGATCTCCGCCAAGGCAAAACCCTGGCGTCCAGAAGAACGGTTGCCAAGGTACCGCACTGGATCGAGGTTCTCTTGGGTACCTCCGGCAGAGATCACAACCTTCCGGCCCTGCCAATCATGCTTCACGCGATGCCCCGCGATAATCGTACGAGCAAACTCCGCTATCTGCTCTGGTTCCGGCAGGCGGCCGGCACCCGTATCGGTGCCGGTGAGTCGGCCATGCGCCGGCTCCATCACGGTGACACCGCGCCGGCGGAGCGTTGCCACATTGTCCTGGGTTGCCGGGTTCAGCCACATCTCCGTGTGCATGGCGGGGGCAATGATGACGGGGCACGTAGCAACCAGCACGGAAGCGCTCAAAAGATCATCGGCGCGGCCACAGGCCAACCGGGCGATAAGATCCGCGGTGGCAGGAGCGATGACGACTGCATCAGCCTGCTGCCCCAAGGAAACGTGTTGGACCTCATCCACGGCATCAAAGACGGTTGTGGAGACCGGGTGTCCTGACAAAGCTTCGAAGGTGGCCGCCCCAACGAAGTTCAATGCGGCCTCCGTGGGAACGACGCGGACATCATGGCCCTGTTCTTTAAAATCCCGAATAAGGTGACACGCCTTATAGGCAGCAATGCCGCCTGCCACGCCGATAAGGATTTGGCGGCCTCCTGCGGGCTTGGTCGACGCAGGTCTCAACTCTGAACTATCTGGGGTTTTCTGTACGTCCTTCACTCGGCCGATAGTACCCAAGACACAGCAAACCCACCGAAGCGCCTAGAGAGACACTTGGGTGGGTTTAGATTCAGAATGGCGCTAAGGCACTTTAAGAAGCTGCCTTGTTGCCTTCACGATGAGCAGGCTAGTTGCCTTCCTCGTGGTCCAGCAGGCCAGCGTCAATCTCGCGGAGGGCGATGGACAGCGGCTTCTCACCCGGTTCCGGGGTTACCAGTGGTCCGACGAACTCGAAGACGCCTTCATCCTGTTCCTGGTAGTAGCTGTTGATCTGGCGTGCGCGCTTCGCAGCGAAAATCACCAGAGCGTACTTGGACGAGACCTTGCCCAGCAGTTCATCAATCGGCGGATCGGTAATACCCGTCGGCGGATCGAATACTGGCTCCGGCTTCACGGCCTCAGAATTGGCAGGTGTGGTCACGTTGGTCACATGCACCTTTACTGTTGGTAGATGGTCAAAATCGTGGTCTATCCACGCAGGATAGCACTAATTGCAGCAACGGCCTCATCGAGATCTTCATTCACAACGATGTGGTCGAATTCCTTTTGCGCGGCAAGTTCCGTCTCTGCAGTATGCAGTCTGCGGTCAATGACATCCTGCGGTTCGGTCCCGCGCCCAGTTAGGCGCTCAACCAGAACTTCCCAGGATGGTGGGGCGAGAAACACGGTTTCCGCCTCCGGCATCGCCGCCTTCACGTTGCGGGCGCCTGCAAGATCAACCTCCACCAACACCGGACGGCCGGCCACCATCGCTTCCTGCACCGGCTGAGCCGGCGTCCCGGAGCGCTGCAAACCACCGTGGATCTCAGCCCATTCGAGCATGTCACCGGCGTCAATGTGTTCTTGGAAAGCCTCCGGGGAGACAAAGAAGTAATCCACCCCATCAGTCTCGCCGGGGCGGGGTTGGCGCGTCGTCATTGAGACGCTGAAGTAGAGGTTGTCAACATCATCACGCAGGCGCGAAACCACAGTGGACTTACCCACAGCGGACGGCCCGGCCAGAACGACCAGGCGCCCGCGTGCAGTTTCGTCAGCCATTGTGTTAATTACTCGCCGTAGCCGAAACGCTCGAGCAGGGCGCGGCGCTGACGGTCACCCAGGCCGCGCAGGCGACGGGTCTGAGCAATCTCCAGGTCCTCCATGATTTCCTTGGCCTTGACCTTGCCAACCTTCGGCAGAGCCTCGAGGAGAGCGGAGACCTTGGTCTTGCCGATGATCTCGTCGGTCTCGGCCTTCTCCAGAACTTCCTGCAGGTTGGTCTCGCCGCGCTTCAACGCAGCCTTGAGCTCAGCGCGAGCCTTGCGGGCCTCAGCGGCCTTTGCGAGAGCTTCTTTGCGCTGCTCATCTGTCAACTTGGGAAGGGCCACGGGTTTCCTCCGATTTCATTAGTACGAACATTGTCATCTGATGGCTAGCACCAGAATCTCGGCTCACGGTGGGAAGATTTCCCCAGCGCGGGATAGCTTTTGCTACCTCCACGAACCGACTTCTGGCAATCCTAGCACTGGTCTGTACGCGGTGACGCAACGCGGCCCCTTTCATTTAAAGGTTCCTGCACGTCAACGCACATGCCTTAAACAAAATACCAGGTAAACAGCGCTCCTGTTAATCCAGCACGCCGCTACCTGGTCTGAGTATTAGTCCCGGAACTCCGCCGCCGTATCCACTACGGCTTTCCGCAGGTCAGAGACATTAGGCCCCTGCGAAAGAATGGCCCTGGAGACGTTAGCATAGCCCAGTTCAGGCGCCGCTGCGGTAAGTTGCCTAACATCTGCCGGCGTCGCGCCCTGGGCGCCGACTCCCGGCAGCAGCACTGGACCATTTAATTGGTCTAATGCAGGCGGAGCTTCCAACGTCGCGCCCACGACCACGCCGAGAGCACCCACGGTGTTGTCTGACCCCGCCGCAGACGCATTGCGCTGCGCAAGCTCATCGACGACTCGTTGCGCCACGCTGCGGCCGTCGACGCTCAACGACTGCAACGCCACGGCCTCTGGGTTGGAGGTCGCCGCAAGGACAAAGACCCCTCCTCCAGTGTCCTCCGCTAGGTCGAAGACTGGACTCAAAGCGCCCACACCAAGGTAGGGCGAGACCGTCACAGCATCAGAACGCAGCGGCGAGTCCTCCCCTAGCCAGGCTTGCGCGTAGCCCGCCATGGTGGAACCGATGTCTCCGCGCTTCGCGTCCGCTAGGCTCAAACAGCCCTGCTCGCGGAGCCCCGCGAGGGCCTCCTCAAGAACTGCGAAGCCGCGCGAACCGAAACGCTCAAAGAAGGCCACCTGCGGCTTCACCACCGCCGCGGTCTCCGCGAAAGCCTCTACACAGCGCAGCGTAAACGTGCGCAGACCATCCACATCAACCGACAGGCCCCAGGCTTCCAGCAAGTGCGGGTGGGGGTCGATGCCCACGCACAGGCGCCCGCGCTCCGCACCGGCTGCCACGAGGCGCTCGCCGAAAGACGGCGTCTTCCTAGTTGGCTGGGTCATGCTTAAGCTCCTGCAGCGCGCGTACCTTGAGGTCTCCGCGGCGCAGGGCTTCGATGCCCTGCACGGCTGCGGTCACGCCTTGGACGGTGGTCACCAGTGGAACACCCACGGATACCGCAGCGGCGCGGATGTCATAGCCATCGTGACGGGCGCCGGCGGAGCCTGCCGGGGTGTTGAGGATGAGGTCGACCTTGCCGCCGAGGATCTGGTCCACGATGGACTCCTCACCCTCCCCAGCTTCCGAGACCTTCCGGGCCACCTCGCACTCGACGCCGTTGCGGCGCAACATCTGCGCGGTACCGGCAGTGGCCACGATGGTGTAGCCCATGTAGGCCAGGCGCTGAATCGGGAAGATAAGGGTGCGCTTATCGCGGTTGGCCACGGAGACGAACACGGTGCCCTCGGTGGGCAGCTCACCGAAGGCGGCCATCTCACCCTTGGCATAGGCGGCACCGAAGTTATCAGCCAAGCCCATCACCTCGCCGGTGGACTTCATCTCTGGAGAAAGCAAGGTATCCAGCAGCTGGCCGTCGGGGCGACGGAAGCGGTTAAACGGCAGCACGGCTTCCTTGACCGCAATCGGGTGCTCCAGCGGCAGGGAACCACCGTCGTAAGTGGACGGAATGATGCCTTCCTCGCGCAGCTCCGCAATGGACGCACCCAGCATGACGCGTGCGGCAGCCTTAGCCAGCGGCACGCCGGTGGCCTTGGAGACGAAGGGCACGGTACGGGAGGCACGCGGGTTGGCCTCGATGACATAGAGAGTGTCATCCTTCAGGGCGTACTGAACGTTCATCAGGCCCTTGACGCCGATGCCGTGCGCTAGGCGACGCGTCGACTCCCGCACCTTCTCAATATCCTCCGGCCCCAGCGTCATCGGCGGCAGCGCACAGGAGGAGTCACCGGAGTGGATACCTGCTTCCTCGATGTGCTCCATGACTCCGCCGAGGTAGACCTCCTCGCCGTCACACAGCGCGTCGACGTCGATCTCAATGGCGTTATCTAGGAAACGGTCGACCAAGACTGGGTGATCCGAGGTGATCTCGGTAGCGCGCTCGATGTAATCGCGCAGCGAATCCTCGTCGTAGACGATCTCCATGCCGCGGCCACCCAGCACGTAGGACGGGCGGACCAGCACCGGATAGCCGATATTCGAAGCGACCTGGCGGGCCTCCTCAAAGGAGGTAGCGGTGCCGAAGGCCGGTGCAGGCAGCTCGGCTTCGGCAAGCACCTTGCCGAATTCACCGCGGTCCTCGGCCAAGTCGATGGCAGCGGCCGAGGTTCCCACGACCGGAACGCCGGCAGCCGTTAGGCGCTCAGCCAGGCCCAGCGGGGTTTGGCCACCCAGCTGAACGATGACGCCGGCAACTTCACCACAAGCGGCCTCCGCGTGGTAAACCTCCATGACATCCTCGAAGGTCAGCGGCTCGAAGTAGAGACGGTCGGCGGTGTCATAGTCAGTCGACACCGTCTCCGGGTTGCAGTTAACCATGACCGTCTCGTAGCCCTCACGGGAAAGCTCGAGGGCGGCGTGCACGCAGGAGTAATCAAACTCGATGCCCTGGCCAATACGGTTCGGGCCGGAGCCTAAGATGATGACCTTGCCCTTGGTCTTCTCGCTGCTCTCGCGCACCTCGGACTCAGCGTTCGGGTCCATTTCATAAGCGCTGTAGTGGTACGGGGTCTGGGCTTCAAACTCGCCCGCACAAGTATCAACGGTCTTGTACACCGGGCGAATGCCCAAAGACCAGCGCAGGGAGCGCACGCCATCCTCACCGGCGAACTCTGGGCGAAGAGCCGCGATCTGGGCGTCGGACAGGCCAAAGACCTTAGCGCGGCGCAGTAATTCAGCGTCCAGGACTGGCGCGCTCACGAGCTCCTCGCGGAACTCAACAAGCGCCTCAAGCTCGGCGAGGAACCACGGGTCGATGTGCGAGTGCTCGTGCAACTGCTCCACCGTGGCACCGAGACGCAGAGCCAGCTCGACATCGTAGATGCGGCCCTCGGTCGGACGCTCCAGGTCCTTGAGAACGGCCTCCACGTCCGTTGCGCGCTCCCCAGCGAAGTACTCATCCGGCTTGGTCCAGAAACCAGAAGGCTTGCCCTCCAGCGAGCGCATGACCTTGTTCAGGCCGGAAATATAGTTGCGGCCGATACCCATGGCCTCGCCCACAGACTTCATCGTGGTGGTCAGAGTGTCATCGGCGCCCGGGAACTTCTCAAAAGCAAAGCGCGGGGCCTTGACGATGACGTAGTCCAGAGTCGGCTCGAAGGCCGCCGGGGTCACGCCAGTGATGTCGTTGCGTACCTCATCCAGGGTGTAGCCAATCGCCAGCTTGGCTGCCAGCTTGGCAATCGGGAAACCGGTGGCCTTAGAGGCCAGCGCGGAGGAGCGGGACACGCGCGGGTTCATCTCAATGGTGATGATGCGGCCGTCATCCGGGTTTACAGCGAACTGGATATTGCAGCCGCCGGTGTCGACGCCGACCTCGCGGATGATGGCGATACCCTGGTCGCGCATCTTCTGGTACTCGCGGTCAGTGAGGGTCAATGCCGGGGCCACGGTCACGGAGTCACCGGTGTGGACGCCGAGGGCGTCGACGTTCTCGATGGAAGCGATGACCACAACGTTATCGTCGCCGTCACGCATGAGCTCGAGCTCGAACTCCTTCCAGCCCAGGATGGACTCCTCGATGAGGACGTTCGCCTCCGGTGAGGCAGCCAAGCCACCGCCGGCAATGCGCTCAAGGTCCTCTTCGTTAAAGGCCAGGCCGGAGCCCAAGCCGCCCATGGTAAACGATGGGCGTACAACGACCGGGAGGCCAAGCTCGGAAACGGTCTCGTGGACCTCCTCCATCGTGTGGCAAACACGGGAGCGCGCGGATTCGCCACCGATGGAGGCCACGATGTCCTTGAATTTCTGACGATCCTCGCCGCGCTCAATGGCGTCGATATCAGCACCGATGAGCTCGATATCGTACTTCTTGAGGATGCCCAGCCGGTCCAACTGTACCGCGGCGTTCAGAGCGGTCTGGCCGCCCAGGGTTGCCAGCACGGCGTCGATGGGGTTGCCCTCTTCCTTTTCCTTCTGGAAGATCTTCTCGATGAACTCGGGCTCGATGGGCTCCACATAGGTGTGGTCGGCGAACTCCGGGTCCGTCATGATCGTTGCCGGGTTGGAGTTAACCAGCGTGACGCGCAGGCCTTCCTCCTTGAGCACGCGGCAGGCTTGGGTGCCGGAGTAGTCGAACTCGCAGGCCTGACCAATAACAATCGGACCGGAGCCGATAACCAGGACGTGATTGATGTCGTTGCGCTTTGGCATATGTTTCTTCTTCCTTTTCCTGGTTGCGTTCTACTTGTTCGGGGACTTTTCAGTCATGAGCTCGATGAACTGGTCAAAGAGCGGGTTGGCATCGTGTGGGCCGGCGGCGGACTCAGGGTGGTACTGCACGGAGTACGCCATGCCATCCTTGAGCGCAACACCTTCGATGGTGTTGTCGTTGAGGCAAGTGTGGGAGACCACTGCCGGGCCGAAGTCGGTATCGAACTCCTCACCGGCCGGGTCTTCCTTGCCCGAGGGGCTGGCCAAAGCAAAGCCGTGGTTCTGGGAGGTGATATCGATCCTTCCGGTCAGCTGGTTGCGCACCGGAACGTTGATGCCGCGGTGGCCGAACTTCAGCTTGTAGGTGTCCATACCCAGCGCACGGCCGAGGATCTGGTTGCCAAAGCAGATGCCGAAGAAGGGGTACTTAGCAGCAAGGATGTCGCGCACGATGCCGACCATGGTGTCAGCGGTAGCCGGGTCACCCGGACCGTTGGAGACAAACACGCCATCTGGGTTGTACTGCTTGATCGTCTCGAACGGGGTGTTGGCAGGAACCACGATGGTCTCGATGCCGCGCTCGGCAAAGTGCTTCGGGGTGGCGGTCTTGACACCCATGTCATAGGCCACGACGGTAAAGCGCTTCTCCCCTACGGCTGGGAAGGTATAGACCTCATCGGTCGAGACTTCTTCGGACAGGTCAAGGCCGGCCATCGAAGGTTGGTTCTTGACCTCAGAGACGAGCTCCTCGACGTCCCGCTCAGCCGCCTCGCCCGAAAAAATACCGGCCTTGATGGAGCCATGATTGCGCAGGTGGCGCACCAAAGTGCGGGTATCGATTCCCCCAATACCGATGATTCCCTGCTTCTCCATCTCCTCCGGCAGGGAGCGGGCGGCACGCCAGTTGGAAACGCGGCGGGCCAGATCACGGATAACTAGGCCGGCAACCCAGATCTTGTCGTCATGGGACTCGTTGTCCTCATCGTTCCAGCCCGTATTGCCAATCTGCGGCGCAGAGGCGACGACGATCTGGCGGTGGTAAGACGGGTCCGTCATGGTCTCCTGGTAGCCCGTCATGGCGGTGGTGAAGACGGCCTCGCCCAGAGTCGTACCGGTGGCGCCGAAGCCGAAGCCTCGGAAGGTGCGGCCATCAGCGAGGACCAGGATGGCGGGGGTGGTGGTAGTGGAAGTCACTGTGTGTTGAACCTTTCAGTGAATTTTCTCGGTGAAGGGTTGGTTGTGTTGGGGACGTGCGTTGGTTACTTAAGTGTCGAGCAACTCTGATTGTCGATTATCCCGATTACTCGGCCGCCTCGCTGGCGCTTTCAGCCGCTAGGTCGTAGGTCACCGCGCCACGCAGGATGGTGTAGGCCACGCGTGCACCGAATTCCTCCCCCTCATAGGGGTTGTTCTCCGACTTCGAAGCCAGACGCGTGGAATCCGATACCCACTTGTGCTTGGGATCGACGATGGTGAGGTTGGCTGGCTCGCCCACCGCAATCGGGCGGCCATGACCAGGCAGGCGAGTAATCTCTGCCGGACGCTCCGACATGACGCGGGCGACGAAGCGCCAGTCGGCCAGGCCGGTGGCGACGAAGAGCTTGGCGATGACCGCCAGGGAGGATTCCAGTCCCAGCATGCCCGGCTTAGCGTGCTCGAACTCGACACACTTGTCTTCGCTGCCGTGCGGAGCGTGGTCTGTGGCCACGACGTCGATAAGCCCGTCAAGCAAGGCCTGGCGCAGGGCCAGGGCGTCGGATTCCTCGCGCAACGGTGGGTTGACGCGGTAGACGCCGTCGTAGGTCACCAGCTTGTCATCGGTCAGCAGCAGGTGGTGCGGGGTCACCTCGGCGGTCAACGGAATGCCCTGTTCCTTGGCCCACGTGAGCAGCTCCACGGTGCCCTTCGTCGAAGCGTGGCAGATGTGCATGCGGTTGCCGTAATCACGCGCGAGTAGGGCGTCGCGGGCGACGATGGATTCCTCAGCGACGCGCGGCCAGCCGCGCAAGCCCAGGCGGGCCGCAACCTCGCCCTCGTGGGCGCTAGCGCCTTCGGTCATGCGGTGGTCTTCTGCGTGCTGCGCCAGCAGGACGTCAAGTCCCTTCGCATATTCCAGGGCACGGCGCATGAGCTGTGGGTCCTGGACGCACTTGCCGTCGTCGGAGAACATACGCACCTTGGCGTCCGAGCGGGCCATCATGCCAAACTCGGTCAGGGTCTTGCCCTCGAGGCCCTTCGTGATGGAGCCGACCGGATGGACGTCGCACAGGCCACGTGCCTGGCCCTTGGCCCAGACGGACTCGGCGATGATGGGCTGGTCCGTCACCGGTGAGGTGTTGGCCATGGTGAACACGGCGGTAAAGCCGCCCTTGG
>NZ_KV811674.1:72896-113903 GCF_001813175.1 Corynebacterium sp. HMSC069E04
GGCAGCGCGCGAGCCGGTTTCGATGGTCTCGGTGTCCTCGCGGCCCGGCTCACGCAGGTGAACGTGCATGTCCACCAACCCCGGCAGCAGCACGTTGCCGCCACCGTCGATAGTGCGGTCCACCTCAACTGCCGGGGTCACGGCCCCGGCGTCCCTGGCGTCCCCGGCATCGGCGGCAGTGCCGATGGCCTCGATAACGCCATCCTTGATCAGGATGCTGGTGGGTTCGCCCTCGCCATAGGGGCGAACGTTGGTGATGAGTAGAGTGCCGGCCGCGGGAGCAGAGAGCACGCCGGTGTCTGGATAATTAGTCATGGTTTCTGAAAAGCTCTCCTCGTTGGTATGTGAGATAACTCGATTTAGATACCGGCGTTCTCGCCGTTCGTCAGCAGCGTAAAGAGGGTGGCCATGCGCACATGGACACCGTTGTTGACCTGCTGGAGCACTGCGGTGTTGTCAAAGTCGGCCACGGCATAGTTGATCTCCATGCCACGAACCATGGGGCCTGGGTGCATGATGATGGCATCCTTCTTCATGGCCGCGGCGCGGTCCTTGGACAGCCCGTAGAGGGCGGCGTATTCGCGGTGCGAGGGGAAAAAGCCGCCGTTCATGCGCTCTGCCTGAACGCGCAGCATCATGACGACGTCCGCCTCCGGCATCTCGGCGTCGAAGTCATGGGAGACCCGCACCGGCCAAGTGTCCACGCCGAAGGGCAACAGTGTCGGCGGAGCGACGAGCGTGACCTCGGCTCCCAGGGTGGACAACAGGTCCACGTTGGAGCGCACGACGCGGGAGTGCAGGCAATCACCAACGATGGTGACTTTCAGTCCCTCGAAGCCGGTGCCTGCAGCGGAGCGATCCGCTCCTAGGTGCAGGCGCTGGCGCATCGTGACGGCGTCGAGAAGCGCCTGCGTGGGGTGCTGGTGAGAGCCATCGCCGGCGTTGATGACGCTCGGCCCCTGCCCTTCAGGTGCCACCCAGCCGGCGAGCTGCTGCGCAGCACCCGAGGAAGGGTGGCGCATGATGATGGCATCTGCGCCGATCGACGTCAAAGTCAACCCGGTGTCCTTGAGGGACTCGCCCTTCTTGACCGAAGACGTCGACGCGGAGAGGTTGATGACATCAGCCGACATCCACTTACCCGCCGTTTCGAAAGAAGAACGGGTGCGGGTGGAGTTTTCATAGAACAAGGTGAAAACGGTGCGCCCGCGCAGCGTGGGCAGCTTCTTGACTTCGCGGCCTTCGAGGGCTTCCCGGAAACGGTCGGCCTCATCCATCAGCCCAAGGATCTCCTCGGCGCTGTGGTCGGCGATATTAATGAGGTGCTTCATTTATGCCTCCTTGCCGGGCTGTGCAGTGAAGCGGGTGAGAACGACGGCATCGCGGCCATCGATATCAGCGTTGTACACGGTGACGTCCTCGTCGCGCGCGGTGGGAATGTTCTTGCCCACGTAATCAGCACGGATGGGGACCTGGCGGTGTCCACGGTCCACGAGGACTGCGAGTTGGATGATGTCGGGACGGCCGATGTCCGCGAGGGCATCGAGTGCGGCACGGATAGTGCGGCCGGAGTATAAGACGTCGTCGACAAGAATCACGGTGGCGCCGTTAATGCCGCCGTCGGGCACCGTCGTAGGCTGCAATGCACGGTGCGGGCGGGCATAGAGATCATCGCGGTACAGCGTGATGTCTAGGGAGCCCCAAGGAACCTCCACCCCGGAGAATTCCTCAATTTTTTCGGCAAGGCGCTGCGCCAACGGCACGCCACCAGAGGGAATGCCTAAGAGCAGGACTCGAGCGGAATCACTCGAATCTAGCGCTGTCTTTTCAATGATCTGGTGCGCGATGCGTGCGACAGTGCGCGCGACGTCTTTCGAGCTCAACAGCTCGTTGGACTCCGCGTGGGTGCCGGTTTCACTCATCGTGACCTCCTTCCCCGCCTCACGGTGCGGTCTTTAAAGGATGTCGGACAATGGTTAAAAGGACTTGTCTATGCTTGAAAGCCAGCACTAACCATAGCACTCTTCAGGCGTGCTGTGTACGCCCTCGCACCCCGAATCTTTTGAGGCAGGTCCCTAGACAGTGAGTTTTACTACCCAGCACGTTGTTCCAGCCCCGCGCGAAGAGGTTTGGCAATGGCACACCCGCCCGGGAGCGCTCGCGCGCCTCACCGCGCCTTTCGGTTTCATGACTCCCCTGCAGCAGGCTGAGTCATTAGCTGATGGGACTTCTATCTTGGGGTTTCCTGGTGGTTTGAAATGGGTCGCCCGGCATGATTTGAGTAGGTACCAGCCGCGGCGTTCTTTCGCTGATGTCTGCATAAATGCCCCCTTCCGTTCGCTGGCCAATTGGCGCCACGAACACGTCTTTGAAGACCACCCAGAAGGCACGCTCATCACCGACAAGGTGGACACCCGCATCCCCACGGGGGCAGTGGAATCGATTTTTGCCTACCGGCAGCAGCAGCTCATTGAGGATTTTCGCTTTGCTCAGCGGCTGGGTGCTCTCAACGCCGAGCCCCGCACAATAGCAATAACTGGTACGCACGGCACGATAGGCACTGCTGTGGCCGCACAGCTCGGCACCTTGGGCCACACCGTCATTCCGCTCGTGCGCTCTAAACCAGGTGTCGGCGAGCGCCTGTGGCGGCCTACTGTGCCCGCCAAAGATTTGCTGGACGGCGTTGATATCCTCATCCACCTGGCCGGCGAGCCGATTTTCGGGCGCTTTAATACCGCGCACAAGGAAGCTATTCGGGATTCACGTGTAGGCCCTACTCACCTGCTGGCGCAGCTGGCGGCCGAGACTCCCTCCGTGACTGCGATGGTCTGTTCTTCCGCTATCGGTATCTACGGCCCGGACCGGGGCGATGAAGAACTGACCGAAGGCTCGGAGCGCGGTGAGGGCTTTTTGGCCGATGTCGTGGAGGCGTGGGAGGATGCTTGCGCGCCGGCACGTGAGGCCGGGAAACGAGTGGTGAACCTGCGCACCGGCATCGTGCAATCTGCCAACGCGGGAATCCTGCCGCTGCTGCGGGCGCTGTTTTCTACTGGACTGGGCGGCTCATTTGGCAAGGGCAGCATGTGGAATAGCTGGGTTGCGCAGGATGATCTCTCAGATATGTTCGTCCGCGCCGCCCTCGACCCTGCCTGGAGCGGTGCCATCAACGCAGTCTCCCCCACCCCGGTGCTCAATCGCGATTATGTGGATGCCCTCGGCTCACTCCTTCACCGGCCGACCGTCATCCCCATTCCCAGCGTTGGTCCAGCGCTACTGCTGGGTAAGGAAGGTGCGCGTGAGCTGGCACTGGCCAACCAAAAGGTCCTTCCCACGCGCGCGGAAGCGCTGGGCCACGCCTTCCGCTACCCCGACATCGCTCCAGCGCTCGCCCACGAGCTCGGTGGCGAAAAACTCGTCGAGGCCCCCACCTGCGCACCCGGGGAAGACGGCTCCGGTAGTGTCGGGGCCGGAAAAGATTAAGAAAAATGTAGCGAAGTGAGTAGAAGAATTGACGGACACCACTAACCATGACCACGCGCAGCAGCGCCAGCTGCAGCCTGACACACCCATCGAAGAAGTCAGCCTCGAGCGCATAGCGGAAATCTTTGAGTCAGAAGGCTTGGAATACCGCATCGAAGAGCAGAAGACCCAAGACGGCCAAACGGTCAACCTCTTGCGCACCGGCTTCTCCAACGCCGCCATCGCCTTCCAGCTCGTTGGCTCCTCTCTCATCGTCGATTCCGTATGGCGCGGCTCTGTCCCCGCCTCCGAAGGCCCTGCGTTGCTCATGCACATCAACGCATGGAACCAGGACCACTTCACGCCGACGTTCCGCTTCTTCGAAGCGCCAGACAACGCTTTGGCGGTCTCCGGTGCACGCGATCTGGACGTAACCCATGGTGCATCCCGCAACCAGCTCGGCGCGTTCGTCATGTCCACCCTGGATGCTGTGTTGCAATCCTTCGAGTGGATGGAACAGCAGTACCCGCAGCTTGTCACCTGGAAGGAGCACAACCATGACTAATCCGACAACGCCTACCGCCGAGGATCCGCACGCACTGCCGGAGGTCACCCTCGACCGCATTATCGAGGCGATGAAGACCTTCGACATCGAACTCGAGCCGGTCACCGGTCGCGACGACGCCGCGACCGCTAATCTCAACGGTCTGCCGTGCATGTTCGCCGTCCTGGAGAGCGTTGCTATCGTGCGCTGCGATGTTCCGACGGACGTCAACTATGCCAAGGCAGACGCAGGTCTTTTCTTGGCCGCTAACCAGATCAACTCCGTGGCTATGGGGGCACGCGCCGTCATTGCTGATTTTGACGGCATGCTGCTCGTACGCACCGAGGCTGACATTCCTTGCGCGGCCGGAATGACCGATGAACAACTCGCGGCCGCACTGCGCGCCTCTGTGGACGGCGTCATCAACGCCCAGAACGCCATGGTCGCCGCTGCCGAAGAAATGGCCAAGCTCGGTTCCGAGTCAGCCGCGCAGGCGGGCGAGGGGGCCGAGGGCGCTCAGGGTGAGCAGCAGTGACCGATCTCCACGTGGTTGAGCCGGTCACCATCGACCGGTTGGCGCAGTTGTGCGAGCTTATCGCCGCCGACTATGCACTCATCGAGGCAACCCCAGAGCCAGAAGACGACGCTGACACTGGCGCCGACAGTGCCGATTCCGCGCGCCGCGTGCTGCAGACCGGTGTCCCCCATATCGCAGTGCACTGTGAGCTCGACGCTGAAGGCGAGGTACTCAGTGCCTTCGCCTCGTGGGAGGGCACTCTTCCAGCACACCTCGAACCGGAGGTAGCCGCCGTGGTGGCGGAGCTGAACTGGGCCAGCGTTGCGCCCACCCTGAACTTCCTCGTAGAAGAGGATGCGAAGGGTAACGCGGAGATCCACCTAGGCGCCAACCGCGCCATGGGCGTGGGCGAAGGCCTCTCCTTGGCTCAGCTCGGCCATTTCCTGCTGAGTTCACTGGCCAGCTTCGCTGAGATCTTCGACGTCGTGGCACAGCGCTTCCCGCAGGCTGTCACCTGGGATAAGGAGGAGCAAGCATGAGCCAGGACCCACATCAGAACCAGAATGCATCCGGCAGTTCCGATCCTTTCGACATTCTCTCCGGATCACCGCTGGCCGCCGTCGGCCGGGACCGCGTGTTGAGCGTGCTCAACGGCGCCGAGCTGGATATGGCAGCCACCGCGCACCCTGAAGATGCGACAACCGCAGTTGCCCGCCTCAACGACCTTGACTGGGTCATCACCGTGGAAGAGGGCCTCGTGCGCATCGAGAGCGTGCTGTCCACACAGCTCAATGCGGAGATGCTCCCCATCTTCCATGTGCTCTGCAACGAGTTCAATTCCGGTGCTTTCGATGGGCGCGCGCTCGTTGGTTTAGCTGAGGATGAGGTTGAGCTGCGCGGTGATGCGTGCTTCGTCACCACCGCTGGTCTGAACGAGGACCAGCTCTTTCACGCGCTCAACCTCGGCATCATCAATGCGCAAGAAGCGCTGCTGTCTGTTCTGGATGCGTTTAACGCCGCCGCCCGCGAGCTGGCCAGCGACGTCGATGGCACAGAGAGCGACTAGCTCTTAGTCAGCGTCCTTAATACGCTGGCGCTCGACTTCCGGATCAAAGTCGGGCGCCGGCCATTCCAGATCTAGGTGGCGCAGGAGATCCACGATGAGAAACTTCAGCGCCATCCGGGCATACTTCTTGTTATCGGTAGGAATGACGTACCAGGGCGCGTAGTTTTCATCCGTGCGCTGAATAGCATCCTCGTAGGCCGACATGTACTCATCCCAATAGGCGCGCTCCTCCACATCAGCCGGGTCGTATTTCCAGAACTTATCTTCCCGCTCCGTGCGCTCCAGCAGATTTTCCTTCTGGGCTTCCTTGGACAAGTGAAGGAAGATTTTAATGACCTTGACTCCCCTGGCCGTTAATTCCAGCTCATAGTCACGGATGGCCTCGATGCGCCGATCCACCTCTTCTTCATCCACCCACTCGTGCACGCGCTGAATGAGGACATCCTCGTAGTGGGAGCGGTCAAAGGCCACGATTTGTCCCGGCTGCGGGTCATGTTTGCGGATGCGCCACAGGAAGTCATGCTCTAGCTCCTCTTCGGTGGGTTTACCGAAGCCGACGGTCGTGGTTCCTTGCGGGTCGAAGGTGCTCAACACGTGGCGGATAGCACCGCCCTTGCCCGAGGTATCCATGCCCTGCAGGACGATGAGCACCGCCGGGGCGTCCTCACCGTAGCTGCGGCCGTTGGCAAAAAGCCGCTCCTGCAGCTCATAGAGCTCATCGTCATACTTGGAGAAGCGGGCGTCGAGCGCCGCTTTATCGCCGTCGAAGCCAGGCGTTGCCGAGGCATCAACCGAGTCAATCTGAAAATTTTTGCCAGCTCGCAGGGCGAGCGCGTCCTCAATCTTGAATTTCGCCATGGACTCCACCATACCGAGACGCTGTTTAAGCACCCAGAGTAAAAAGGCCTCGCAGCAATGCGCTGAGCGCTCCTAGGCTGGCCAGCCACAGTGATAGCTTATGGGCCTTGTCCCGAGAGACGCGCCCAGCAATCTTCTTTCCTAAGAGAATGCCAACGCACATTCCAATTACCCCGCAGGGCCACACCAGCCAGTGCAAACCGTCAAAGCCGCCGGAGCCCAAGAAGTACTTCGTCAGAACAGAGGACAATCCGCCGATGACAAAGCAGGGCTGCAGGGTCGGCGCGAGAACCTCCTTGGGCCACCGCGCGGCCTGGGCATAGACCGTGATGACCGGGCCAGCCACGCCGGCCAGGGTATTGGTGAACCCGCCCAAAATACCCGCGGAGATGGCCGGGCCCGTGCCACTCATCTCCGGGACGAACTTGCGCCCAAAGACCACCACGGCCAGCGCAATCAATAAGGCGGCACCAACCAGAACCAACAACGCCGCAGTATCAATACGGGCGATGAGCAGCGCCGCCGGAATTGAGCCGAGGACCATGAAAGGACCGATGCGCAGCCACTTTCCCCAGTCCACATTCTCACGCATCGAATAGGTCGTGAGGATGGCATTGAGGCAGGCCAAGACGTTGATGACCATGATGCCTTCGACGGGGCCGAGGAAAAGCGTCAGGATGGGCCCACCAATGAGGCCCAGGCCCATGCCGGAGACTCGCTGCAAGCACGAGCCAGCGATGACGGTAAGGAGGACAACGAGGGGTATTGCCAGTACAGACATATCCCTTTAGCCTCGGTAGCGTTCCATCACTGCGGCAGCCACATGATCCGGGAACATACCCGTAACATCACCGCCGTACTGCGCCACCTGCTTGCACAGCGAAGAAGAGATATATCCGTATTTCTCATCCGTGAGCAAAAAGACGGTATCGATTCCGGAAAGGCGCCGGTTCATCTGCGCCATCGGCAGCTCATACTCATAATCCAAGGAGGAGCGCAAGCCCTTCACAATCGTGTCTATGCCATGGGCGCTGGTGTAATCCACCAACAATCCGCCCCACCAGTCCACCTCGATCTCCGGGGAAACGGTACGGCGAATAAGGTCCACGCGCTCCTCCACGCTAAACAGCCCAGAAGGCTTGTCGGGGTTTCCCGTCACCAGCACCGTGACCTTGTCAAAAAGCTCGCTGGCACGATTAAAAACGTCGACGTGCCCCAGCGTGATGGGATCGAAAGAACCGGGGCATACGGCGTGAGTCGGCATGGCTAGTCCTCCTGGGTTCCGGTGGTATCGATCTTCGAGCTATCCGCACTGCGGTGATAGATCGCCATATCAAAACGCGCGATGCCAAAGGTCCGCTTCTTAAGCTTCTGACCGGTGGGCTCAAAGCCATCTGGCCACTGTGTGTGCGGCGAGCCCACGTGGCGCTCGATGACAACTATCGCGGCATCATCCAGCACCGGCTCGATGGCGGCGAGAAGACCATCAACATCATCGAAGTCATAGGGCGGATCCGCGAGCACCATGTCGAAGTAGCCGCGCGGTGCGGTGGCAAGGTATGACGAGGCTTTCATTTCTCGTACCTCCACGCGCGGGTGCTTCACCACCCCAATATTGTGGCGAATGACCTTCACGGCCGCGGCATTATTCTCCACGAGGACGACTTCCTCAGCGCCACGGCTAGCTGCCTCAAGGCCTAAGGCGCCGGAACCAGCAAAGAGATCCAACACGCGGGAATCAATGAACCCCCAGCGCACATTCAACGATGAGAAAAGGCCCTCGCGGGCACGGTCGGACGTGGGCCTCGTCCCAGCTTCGGGCACCTTGATGGTGCGCCCGCGGGCTTCTCCGGCGATGATTCTGGTCATGGCTTCTACCCTATCTCCCCTCAGTTTCCCGCGGTGACAAGCCTAGTTCTTCTCCAAAAATCCCTGTTCATCTGCGCTTAGGTTGTGCGTCAGTTCCTCCGCTAATTCAGGGTTGCGCTCGACCAACGCGGCGGCATCAGCATGCGTGCGCTCGACGATGTCCCGGTCATTGATGAGGTCCAGCAACTTCAGCGTGCGCTTCGTACCGGATTGCAGTGTTCCCAAGATATCGCCTTCGTGGCGTTGCTGTAGGTCGAGCTCAGCTAGGTCAAAACCAGATGGCGTATCCGCGATAGCTTTGATACGCCGGAAAGACTTGCTATTAGGCTCAGCCGTCGTGTGCAGCAGGCACACCGATTCATTGCCGCCGCGTCCCACGCGCCCGCGCAACTGGTGCAGCTGCGAGACTCCAAAGTTCTCCGATTCCCGGATCAGCATGACGGTGGCATTGGGAACATCGACGCCGACTTCAATGACCGTGGTGGCCACGAGGACATCAATCTCCCCGCGCGCGAAGCTCTCCATTACTTGGTCCTTATCGGGCATTTTGCCGTGGAGCATCTCCACTCGCAATCCGCGCAAGGGAAGGTTGCGCAGTTGGACCGACATGGTTTCCACACCGCCCTCTCCTTCAATCCGCGGGCAGACGATATAAGCCTGGTGACCCTTGCCTACCTCTTCACGGATGCGCTCGATGGCGCGGCGTACCCACTCCGGCTTCCATTCGGGAACCACCGCGGACAAGATAGGTTTGCGTCCACCGGGCAGCTCCTTGAGCGTCGATACCGCTAGATCACCGAACACCGTCATGGCAATCGTGCGCGGGATAGGTGTCGCAGTCATCACTAACAGGTGCGGGCTGGTTCCCTTCCGAGTTTTGGTGCGCAGGCTATCGCGCTGTTCGACGCCAAAGCGGTGCTGCTCATCCACGATGACGAGGCCCAAATCGAAGAATTCAACGCTGTCCTGGATGATGGCGTGGGTGCCAATCACGATATCGGCCTCGCCAGAGACAATCTCCAACAAAGCTTTGCGTTTCTCCGCCGTCTTCATCGAACCCGTTAGGACCGTGACGGTGACACCTTCGGGAACGCTGGCGCTAATCGACGCCCCATGCTGCGCCGCCAGTACCTCCGTCGGGGCAAGCAGTGCAGCTTGTTTTCCAGCATCAACCGCCTGCAGCATGGCACAGGTGGCAACGAGCGTTTTGCCTGAACCGACCTCACCTTGCAACAGCCGCATCATGGGCGCGGTGCCACACAGATCTGCGTCGATCTCGCCGATGACACGTCGTTGACCGTCAGTCAGCGCGAAGGGTAGCTCGCTGAGCAGCTCATCGCGGTAACCTTCCAGAATTGCCGGCATCGGGGTTGCCGTGCGCGCCTTGACATCGCGCTGACGCAAGGCCATAACTAGGCCCACCGATAGGGCCTCGTTGTACTTGAGGCGCTGGATAGCGCGCTCCGGGCCATTATCACCCGGTTCGTGGATCTCGCGCACGGCTTGATCCAGCGTCACCATCATCCGATAGTCCAGCGGCTCCGGGATCGGTGGGGTGTGCTCGAGCACTTTATGGATAGCGCCCATGATGTACCACGACGTCACCTTTCCGCTAGCCGGGTACACGGGAATCCATTCGCGCTGCAGGAAGGTCTCCAGCGAGCCGAACTGGGAGAGCTTCTTCAGCGAACCTGTCCCCTGCCCAGTAGTGCTATCCAGCAGGGACTCCTGATAGCGGCCGGGGTCGAGGATGAGAAAATCGGGGTGCTGCAAGCTGGGGTATCCCCGGAAGTATTTCAGCTTGCCGGAGAGCATGACGCGCATGCCGCGCCCCAGCACGCGCTGCACGTAGTGCGCATTGAAAAAGGAGGCCTGGACTCCGCTATCCATGTAGAGGATAAACACCACGGCTTTAGATGTGTGTTTAACGCGGAGTTCTTCGATAACGCCAGTGATGGTGACGTGATCACCATCCTCAGCACCGCCGAGGCCCACGTCCTTATTGTGGCGGATGTAGTCGCGCGGATAGTGGCTGAGCAGCTCCCCGCACGTGGTGTATCCGAAGGCGCGCTTGAAAGCCGCGGCATCCTTCTTTGCCAAGATATCCGTCAGTGCGCGGTCATCCTGCCAGCCCAGCATGGTCTACTCCACCCCAATCTCAGTGCGCAGTCCAGGCACGTGCAGAACCACGACATCAACCCCCAACTCTCGGGCTAACTCGTCTTCCTCTAGCTCAAGGCCAGTCAGCACCGTGATCTGCTCGCCGCCATAGCCCAGCTGAGTACGACATGCCGCTAGAATCCCAGCCACGTTTTCTCTATCTGGGTAGGCTACCCGCATGGAGCGGGCAGCGTCCTTCATCGCGGCGAGCACGTCGTCGGTGTGCGCGGAACTCGGCGCATAAACCGAGAGCGCCGCCAGCCCGACTACCAGGGAATCGGTCGGAATGACAGTAGCCTTGCCCGGGTCACCACCGCAGCCATTGGGCAAGAAAAGATCTCCCTCCCCGGCGCTTTGCAGTTCTTCGCCGGGCTTGACGACGTCCGCCCCCGCCTTCTCAAAAAGCTCCCGCGCTGCCTCTTCAGGCACCGCGGCAAAGATACGCCGCTGTGCTCCCCCGCCACCACCAGAATCTTGGCAGCTGGCCGCCTGACCCGTCTGCGGTAGCGCTTCGAGCCGCAGGTTGCTGACCTTTCCCAGGGAATAGGCCTTTTCGATCACGGCCCCCGCCTCAGCGCTATGGATGTGCACGCTGGCGGAGGTTTCCGTCGCCCGTGCAATGACGAGACTATTGCCCAGCGGAGCCAAGGTCTCTTCGATGTCGCCCAGGTTGCCCTCAAAGAAGAAGATGGCTTCGATCTCTGCGAGCTCTTCTCCTGCCTGTGGCTCCCGCACGGCAGGCTCCGCGGAGTAAAGTGGCACCGACTCCGTCAGGGGTTGGCTGGCAGGGTCGGGCCCTGTGACCTGAGTGAGCAAGCACTCGAGCAAAATTACGAAGCCGGTTCCACCGGCATCCACAACGCCGGCTTCGCGCAGGGCCGATAGCTGCGAGGGGGTCTCAGCAAGGGCCTTCCGTGCGGCCTCGACCGCTGCGAGCAAGATGCCGTGAAGCTCGGCCCCAGGCTGCTCGGCAGCCTGATTGGCGGCGATCGCCGCGGCTCGCAGCACGGTAATAATCGTTCCTTCCACCGGTGCGGCAAGCGCGCGGTCCACCAAAGTGACAGCCAAGGTCAAAGCATCGGCGAGTACCGCACCGTCCACGCGCGAATCCGTCGTGGCATCGGCAACCCCCCGCAGCACTTGGGAGAGCACCATCCCCGAATTGCCGCGGGCGCCGCGCACTGAGCCGATGGCCAGGGCTTCGGCCACGTCCACCTCGCCCTTATTGGCCTCCGCCAACGCGGACTCCATGGTGTGCGCCATGTTGGATCCCGTGTCGGAATCGGGCACTGGGAAAACGTTGAGGGCATTGATCTCGGCGCGGCGGCGCTGCAGCTCCTCCACGGTTCGGGCGGCCCACTCGTGGAGGCCACGAGCATCCAACTCAGCGGGATATGACATGCTGGCTAGTCTACAAGCGCCAGTCCACCGCGGGGACGCCACGGGCCTCTAAAGCCGCATTGGCCCGGGAAAAGGGACGCGACCCGAAGAATCCACGCCGCGCTGACAGCGGCGAAGGATGCGGGGAGGTAATGCACTCTGTACCGGGCAGGAAAGCTTGGCAGGCTTGGGCATCGCGGCCCCATAGAATGGCCACGATATCGCGCCCCGCCAGTGCTCTGATGGCGGCCTCGGTAATCGCTTCCCACCCGAGCCTGCGGTGTGAACCGGCCTGGCCCGGGGCCACGGTAAGCACTCGGTTGAGCAGCAGCACTCCTTGCTCAAACCAGGCCCGTAGATCACCATCAGCGCGGCCGGGGATGCCGAGGTCGTCGCCAAGCTCGGCGTAGATATTCTTCAACGAACGCGGGGCCGGCACGCCCGATCGCGTGGAGAAGGACAAACCCATGGCATGCCCCGGCGTGGGATAGGGGTCCTGGCCCACGATGAGCACCCGCACGTCCTCGAGCGGCATAGACAGGGCGGCGAATACATTCTCGGCGGGCGGCAGGAACTCTGCGCCAATCTCGCGCTCAATGCGTGGAAGGTTTTCCTCCAGTGCCTGCCGGATGTAAGGCATCCACGAGTAGTGAATGTGAGAGGTATCAATGTGGCTCACGCGAATCCCTCCCAGCCCTCGCTATAGCGCGGCTCCTCTCCGTCAATGGTCACGCCGCTACCGCGCATCACCCGACCAATTTCCCGGAAACCGGAGGGAGGGGCCTTGTACGTGGTAGCCAACAGCGTGTGGTCCTCGCCGCCGGTTAAGACCCATTCCCAAGGATCGATATCGAGCACCGCGCCGGCGGCAGCCAGCAGCGGGTCAGGGGCAATCGCTCCACGGTCAAGGTCGATGTGCACCCCGGAACGCCCAGCTAAGTGTCCTATATCGCGCACGAGGCCATCCGAGTTATCCGTCATCGAGGTCGAACCGGTTGCCCGCGCGATGACACCACGCCCCGGGGTGAGGGAGGGAGCGCAGTGGGCGTCGACCAAAGGCCAGAATTCTTCTAACTCCGGCGGCAATGCGCGGCCATAGCGTTGCAACAGTGCCAGGCCCGCCCCGGAATACCCAATCTTGCCGTGTGCTACCAACTTCTGGCCCGCCCGGGCACCATCCAGAGTCAGCGCTGCACCACTTCCACCCAGGGAGCCTAACGCCGTGACGTTGATGACCAAGCTCTCACTGCGGGTCAGATCTCCGCCTACGAGCTCCGCGTTATATACCGCGCAGCGCTCAGCGATACCCTGCGCAATCCCCCGCACGAAGTCCACCGAGGTATCTCCCGGGGCGGCAATCGCCAGCAATGCCGCTGTGGGGCGCGCCCCCATCGCCTCAATATCCGCGAAGTTGCGCACAATAGCTTTCTGTCCGATCTCCGCGGCGGTGGACCAGTCCCGCCGGAAGTGCCGACCTTCCACCATCATGTCTGTCGCGGCCACCGTGCGCGAATTGGGTGCCGCCGGGTACAGCACTGCCGCATCGTCGCCGTTGAGCGCGCTCGGGGCTGCAGTGACAATCTCATGGATAACGTGCCGTTCACCGGCTTGATCGAGGGTATGGGACAAACCCACCGTCACGGACTCCTTTTCCTTGCGCGGGCTACACGCCACTCGTGCGCGCCGTCCGCGTTCGTTCTTCTCGGGCTATCAGCGATAGGATAAGCCCCTATGGATACCCAATTTAACCGCACCGCTATTTACATCTCACTCGGGATCTCCATCGCGATGGTCTTCGCGGTGATTTTTGGTGCCAAATACGTATTCACCAGCGCCGCGCAACAGCCAGTGGCGCTGCCTCCCACTCCCTCTGAGGCAGCGGACTCCCCCGAGTGTGCCGCTGTCGTCGATGCGCTGCCGGACAAGCTCATGGGTTACCCGCGCGTCGACTTGGTCGATCCTGCCCCGGCGGGCGCCGCCGCGTGGGCAAAGAACTCGGAGGACAAAGTAACGCTGCGCTGTGGTGTTGACCTGCCGCAGCAGTTTACCGACTACTCCCACACCGTCGAGTCCGACGGCGAATCGTGGCTACAGGTCCTCGACGCCACCCCCGGCTCCACCCTCTCGACGTGGTACAGCACCAAGCACACCCCCGCCATCGCGGTGACAACCTCCTCGGAGGAGGCCCATGATGACGCTCCAGAGGGGCTAGAAGCAGCCTTCCAGCAACTAGAAAAGAAGGCACAGAAGGCCAACCCAGCGCCGCTATCGCAGCTCAAGGCTGGACCGGATTCCATGTGTCCCGCTCTAGAAGAGGCCCTGCCGGAAACACTTGCAGAGGGCTATACGCGCCGCGCGGATGTGGGAGATAAGAACACCTGGGTTTATAGCGCACCGGGTCAGGAAGAGATTGTCGTGCGCTGCGGCGTGGCCTCTCCGGAGAACTACCGAGCAGGTGTTCAGCTCCAGCAGGTCAACGACGTCCCGTGGTTCGAAGACACCACGCTGGCGGAGGGCACCACGGCCGGCACATGGTTCGCGCTCGGCCGGGCGGAGGACCTCGCGTTGTCTGCCCCACAGGATGCTGCGAATTCCGCGCTGGTGCGGCTTAGCGACGCCCTCGTGGCAGCCACTCCCTCCCAGTAGGTGTGAGAGGCGCGGCCTACATCGTCACCCTAGGAACGCGCGAGGGCCGTCTGAATAAGGGTGTCGAGCAGCTCGGCATAACCTACCCCTTCCGCAGCAAAGACCTGCGGGTACATAGAAATCGGGGTGAAGCCGGGGAAGGTATTCACTTCGTTGATGCAGTAGGAATCATCACTGACGAAGAAATCCACGCGCGATAGGCCCGAGGCACCCAGCGCCCGGAAAGCCTCAATAGCGCGCTGTCGAAGTTCGGCGGTCAGCTCCTCACTCAACGGAGCAGGAATTGCTGCCGAGACGCCCTCGTCGATGTACTTGGCATCGAAATCATAAAAGCCTTCCTCAGACTCCGTGGTGCCCAAGAGCTTGGCGGGGACAGAGGCCTGGAGGCTGCCGTCGGGGCGTTCAAGAACTCCCACCTCCACCTCGGCGCCGCTGATTTCTGGTTCGATGAGGACCTTGTCATCGGATTCATAGGCCAGGGTTAGTGCTGCTTCAAGGTCTTCCCATGCGGAGACCTTGGACACACCGATGGAGGATCCGCCCCGCGCCGGCTTCACAAAGACGGGCAGGCCAAGGCGTTCCTTTTGGGCGTCATTAAGCGTGGCTTCCCCTGTGAGTACTTCTTGCGGCGCTACCGGAAGGCCTTCCGCGACCAGAAGCTTCTTGGTGAACTCCTTGTCCATTCCGACAGCCGAAGCCAATACGCCTGCGCCGACGTAGGGAATCCCGGAAAGTTCAAAGAGGCCCTGCACTGTGCCGTCTTCCCCATAGGGGCCGTGCAGAACTGGGACAATGACATCGACCTCTGTGTAGTGCTCGTGGCGGGTGACATTGTGGATGCGCCCACGCGTGGCAGGGTTGAGGGATAACGCCAGCTCATCGTGCAGTTCTACTTCGGGCAGCCGCCCGTCGACAATGTCGAGTCCCGCGCGGTTGCCCTGCGTCCAGGTGCCTTCCCGCGTGATGCCAATGGGCACGACTTCATACTTTTCCGGATCAAGGTGCTCCATGATTGCGCCGGCGGAAATGCACGACACCGAATGCTCGGAGCTGCGACCGCCGTACACAACGGCAACGCGCACAGGTTTCGCTTCAGTCATACCGAGCAACTTTACTCGGCTTTACTCAGCTTTCTTGGTGCGACCCATCAGAGCAACAATCATGTCGTCGACAGTCACCCCGCGGTGGCACACACCGTAGACCGCTTGGGTAATCGGCATCTCTACGTCTGCGCGCTGCGCCAACCGAAAGATGGAATCAGATGAGATAACGCCTTCCGCAACCTGCCCGTTGGTGGCGGCAGTTGCTTCCTCCAGCGTGCCCCCCTGGCCGAGGCGATACCCAAAGGTGCGGTTACGCGACAACGTCGAACTGCACGTCGCCACGAGGTCTCCCATGCCTGCTAGACCAGAAAAGGTGAACGGGTCCGCTCCCAGCTTCACTCCTAGGCGAGTAATCTCCGCGAGCCCGCGCGTGATGATGGTGGCCATGGTGTTGTTGCCTAACCCCTTACCCGCCGCCATGCCGCAGGCAAGTGCAATCACGTTTTTGCAGGCGCCGCCGATCTCCGCGCCGATGACATCGGTGTTGGTATAGGGCCGAAAATACGGTGCTGCGGCGGCATGTTGCACGGCCTCGGCACGGGCAGCATCGCTGCAGGCAATCACCGTGGCTGCCGGTTGCTCCTGGGCCACCTCCTTGGCTAGGTTGGGCCCAGAGAGGACCGCGATACGGTCGGAGGAGACACCAGCGGCGTCTGCGATAACTTCGCTCATTAGGTTGAGTGTGGCCTTCTCCACGCCTTTAGAGATCGACACCAAGGTCGCGTCCTCAGGCAAGAGTGGCGCCCACTTTTCCAGGTTTCCGCGCAGCGTCTGAGAGGGAACGCCGAAGATCACAATATCCGCGGCCTGCAGCGTTGTTGCCGGCTCTGTGGAGGCCTTAATCGACTCAGGAAGCGGGAGTTCTGGGAGGTAATCCGGATTCTCGTGGCGCGTGTTGATGGCATTCGCCAATTCCTCGCGGCGCGCCCACAAGCGGACGTCGTTGCCGGCGTCAGCAAAGACTTTTGCCAGCGTGGTTCCCCACGAGCCTGCCCCCATTACTGCCACGTTTGCCATGTGCCACCTCACTCTAGATTCCTCTGCATTGGCTTTTCCCATTAAAGCACGCCTGGCATTCCTGCACGCTCGGCGCGTAAGGCTGCATCGCGACGGCGAGTGGAGGAAGATAGAGAAGGTTGAAAGCTACCGGCGCAAAAGGAGCAGCATGCCCAAGGCAAAGAACATGCACGAGACGGACAAAGACATTCGCTCGGAAGTCTTCATTTCCGGACGCCACCAGGAGATCCCCGTCGATCCGGCAGAAGAATTCAAGCGCACGACGCTTGCCGCCGGCGCGGTTCTCTGGCGTGGCGACCCGCACGATCCGGAGGTTGCACTTATCCACCGCCCCCACTATGACGATTGGTCGCTGCCCAAGGGCAAGGTCGATCCGGGCGAATCGCTCCCCGCGACCGCCGCGCGCGAGATCTTCGAGGAAACCGGTTACTCCGTGCGCCTAGGCAAGCTCATCGGCAAGGTGGCCTACCCGGTGCAAGGCCGCACGAAGGTGGTCTACTACTGGCTGGCCCGTGTACTCGACGGTGAGTACACCCCGAATGAAGAGACCGATGAGCTGCGTTGGATGAAGATCGCCGAGGCCAGCTCATTACTCTCCTACGACGTTGATGCCCAGGTGCTAGGCAAGGCACACAAGCGTCTGCGCCTTGCGCCTACGACCCGCGTTCTTTATGTGCGCCATGCACGCGCACACCAGCGCCGCTCGTGGGAAGGCGATGATGACCTGCGCCCGCTGGATAAAAAGGGGCGCCGCCAAGCGGAGATGCTCGTGCCGATGCTCACGCCATTTCATCCGACCGCCATTTATAGCGCTCCGCCGCAGCGTTGCCAGCACACCGCTGCCCCACTGGCCGATGAACTCGGCATGGACATCGCCGTGAATAAAGCATTCGGCGATGATGTCTTTGCTGAATCGCCCGACGACGCACGCGCCGCCTTCCAGCGCGTGGTCGACGGCGGCGGTGTTCCGGTTATCGTCAGCCAAGGGCTGACCATCCCCGGCATCATCGAGTCCTACGCGCCGAAGTTCCTTAAAAAGTCGATCGATGAGCTCAAGTTCAAGAAGGCTTCGGTATGGGTTCTTTCCTTCAACGACGGTGAGCTTACCGGGGCGGACTACTTGGCTAGCCCGCTTCCTGTGCGCTAAGTACGGCATCGCCGCCGTCTCTCAGGAACTTCAGTGCTGCCCTGCTGTCTTATTCCCACCGCGCTGCAGGGCGGCGCTGCATAGCGCGAGTGAAAAGGACCATCCCGAGCGCCCAGATCGGATAGGCGGCAAGGAAGCCGACTATGGGAATAAAGACAAGCAAGCTCGCGATGAGGGAGCAGACCAAGATAAAGAGCAGCGACTGCCCTAGATTCTCCATGACCAGGTTGAGGGCCTCTCGGAAGCAGTCCATGAGAGGCTTATCAGGGTTATCCGCCTTAATCACGGGCGCTGGCCACAGGAGCGCAAAGAGAATCAGACCAGGGAAGCCGCCCGCAATAGATCCGAGCATTACCAAAGTAAAGAAGCAGGCATAGACGCCGGCGCAACCACTCAGCTGGGCAAACCTAAAGTAGTCGCGGAAGGTGACCTGCTCCCCATCAGCGATCTTCCGGGAACCATTAAAGAGGTTCGCCATTAGCCAGAAAAGATAAGCGAAGGCGACTAGCCCCATGACAACCATGAGAGGGATCCCGACGGTAGGCACCAAAGGCTCAATGTCCGTGCCGTTTTCTTCCATTACTGCGAAGATGCCGCCTACAGCGGTACTCGGAACAAGAAGAAGAGCAAAAGTGATGATGAAATGCACCAGCATGGCCAACATCCCTGGCACAGGCTGCTTCAGGTAGCCCTTGAATGATTGGCCCACAATATCCATGGCGTCGATGGGTTGGGCGGGCGCCCCGCCTGGTGGATTTCCAGCCCAGGCGCCAGGCTGGCGCTCACCGTAGTTGCTGGACTGCTGATAACCGTAGTTCCCTGGCTGTTGATGGCCATACCCCGCAGTGTCGTGATAGTCATACCCGCCATACCCGCCTGCGCCGCCGAACTGATTGCCTCTGTCTCCGCTAAAGCTTTGATAAGGATTGCTCATGCCGAGGATGTTAACGGCGCTATGTGCACCGCGCCACAGGAGGCGGGGAACGCTCCCACACCTTTATTGCTCACGTTAAGATGCTACGACGCGGGGCTTGAACGCGGGGCGCGTGGATTCGAAAGCCTCGATATCGGCCTCATTGCGCAGGGTCAGACCGATATCATCGAGCCCCTCCATAAGGCGCCAGCGAGTGTAATCATCGATCTCAAAGGTGTAGCTATTGCCGCCGACGGTAACCGTCCGCGATTCCAAATCGACGGTGGTTTCGGTCTCGCCGGCCTCCAACTGTTTCCAGATGAGCTCGATGTCTTCTTGTTCCATGAGCCCCGTCAGCAGGCCAGCCTTTCCGGAATTGCCGCGAAAAATATCGGCGAAGCGTGAAGAAAACACCGCCTTGAATCCATACTCGGCAAGCGCCCATACTGCGTGCTCACGAGAGGACCCGGTACCAAAGTCCGGCCCCGCGAAAAGCACAGAGCCTTCCCTGAACGGTTCCTGATTGAGAATAAAGTTGTGATCGCTGCGCCAGTTAGAAAACAGTCCGTCGGCAAAGCCGGTGCGTTTAACGGACTTGAGGTAGCGCGCCGGAATAATCTGGTCAGTATCCACATTGGATACTCGCAGCGGAACGCCGATGCCAGTATGAGTAACGAACTTCTCCATTGTCTTCTCCCTTTCCTTAAGCGCCGGCCACGGCGGCATCGACGATATCTGCTGGTGCGGCCAGGTGTCCCAGGACTGCTGTCGCCGCGGCAACGGCCGGGGACACCAGGTGGGTGCGGCCGCCTGGCCCTTGGCGGCCCTCAAAGTTGCGGTTGCTTGTCGACGCCGACCTCTCCCCCGGCTTCAACTGGTCCGGGTTCATGCCCAGGCACATCGAGCAACCAGCGGTTCGCCATTCAGCACCAAAATCGGTGAAAATCTTATCCAAGCCTTCTTCCTCAGCTTGCGCCTTGACCACAGCCGATGACGGAACCACCATCATGCGGGTATCAGCCGCGATACTGCGCCCTTTGACTACCTCAGCGGCTGCGCGCAGGTCTTCGATGCGAGCGTTCGTGCAGGAGCCCAGGAAGACAGTGTCGATCTGGATATCGCGAAGCGGCGTGCCAGGCTCCAGGTCCATGTACGCCAAGGCCTTCTCGACTGCAGCCTTCTCACCGTCGTCACCGCACTCCTCCGGGTCGGGCACCACAGCGCTCAGCGGCAAGCCCTGTCCCGGGTTCGTGCCCCAAGTGACAAACGGGGTGAGGGCAGAGCCGTCGATCTCCACGACGGTATCAAACTCGGCGCCCTCATCGGTCGGCAGCGTCTTCCAGTAGTCAACCGCTGCGTCCCAGTCTTCGCCCTGCGGGGCGAACTCGCGGCCCTTGACGTACTCAAAGGTGGTTTCATCCGGAGCCACCATGCCAGCGCGGGCACCAGCCTCGATGGACATGTTGCAGATCGTCATGCGCGCTTCCATCGACATTTTGCGAATGGCCTCGCCGCGGTACTCGATAATGTGGCCCTGGCCGCCGCCAGTGCCAATCTTGGCGATGATAGCCAGAATCAAGTCCTTGGCCGAAACACCTTCCGCCAGCTCTCCGCTAACCTCGATAGCCATCGTCTTGAAAGGCTTGAGCGAAAGCGTCTGGGTGGCCATGACGTGCTCAACCTCGGAGGTACCGATGCCCATGGCGATGGAGCCGAAGGCGCCATGCGTCGAGGTGTGCGAGTCACCACACACAATGGTCATGCCGGGCTGGGTAATTCCCAGCTGGGGGCCTACGGTGTGAACGATGCCTTGCTGAGCATCACCCATCGAATGCAAGCGCACACCGAACTCTTCACAGTTCTTGCGCAGGGTAGATACCTGCGTGCGGGAGACCTCATCTTTAATTTCTAAAAGGTTGCCGGTCTTAATTCCGACGGTGGGCACGTTATGGTCTTCAGTGGCCAAGTGCAGCTCTGGATGACGCATCCTGCGACCGGCCAGGCGAAGACCATCGAAAGCCTGCGGGCTGGTAACTTCGTGCAGGAGCTGAAAGTCAATATAGATAAGATCGGGCTCGCCGCCCTCGCCCTTGCGCACAACGTGGTCGCGCCATACCTTCTCTGCGAGTGTCAGTTTCTCAGTCATGTATCTCTCCACTTGAAATCTCAATTAATGGGACGTAGATTTCATTATATGGGAGAGTATAGCGCAGTATCAGGAATTAAGGTATTGGATCGCGCAGTAGCCATCATGATGGCCGCGACCAACCGCCCCTCCACGCTCAATGAGCTGTGCGAGACCACCGGCCTACCCCGGGCAACCGCACACCGTCTCGCCACAGCGCTCGAGGCACACCGGATCCTTACCCGCACGCCCGACGGTAAGTGGGGTGCGGGTCCCGCCCTTCCCGGCAACCGGGATCGAATCATCGAGACCGCCGGCCCCATCATGGAGGAGCTTCTCGACGCCACTGGCGAATCCGTCCAGCTATACGAACTCTCGGGAACCACCCGCACCTGCATTGCCACGCGCGAGCCAGAAATTGGACTACACAACGTGGTCCCTGTAGGCCGCCAGCTCCCGCTCACCTCTGGCTCCGCCGCTAGAATCTTCGCAGCTTTTGCCGATGTACACGTTGAGGATGCCATTTTCAGCGAGCACGATGTCGAACTCGCACGCACCAACGGTTATTCCGAATCCATCGAGGAACGCGAGTCCAACCTCGCCTCCATCTCCGCACCAGTTTTCGACGGCGCCGGAAACTTCATCGCCGCGCTCTCCATTTCTGGTTCGGCCGAGCGCTTCCGTCCCTCCCCAGCGGAGAAATTTGCGGATGTACTGGTCAGCGCTTCCAACCGGCTGAGCGCCGCCCTTTCCAACAGCGCACCGAACAATGGCAACCGCTAAGACCGCCGACGGCTAGGCCTGCAAACTCCGCCCCCAGATACCTCTAAATACTCAAACCAAAATACATTGCGAGGCCACGCAGTCCTTCTGGGCCCGCGCTGCTTGTCGAGGACAACGCCTCACCCTTTTCCTGCGCCACCCGGATTGGATTTCCTGGTTCCCGGTTGGGACGTCGCGGTACCCAACCTTGGTGCGGCAAGCGCGCCAGTTCATCCGCGTGTGGCATCCGTGCATAGTTTGAGAAAATTACCGTCCGGCCTTCTCGATTGGTCTGGGTAATCCCCTGGTAAATACCCACCACACCTGGCTGCCCTGGAACGGAGACTGCTCCACCGCTATCCCCTGGTGCCAGCGACACGTCGACCGCATAGTTCATTCCAGGAAAGAGGCCTGGCCCCCGCACCGCAGTACCGCATTGACGCGACGTGGCCTGCCCGTCGAAGCACACAGCTGCTCCTTCGCCTGGGACCGGCGCCATGCCATCCCCTGTCAGGGGGTTTCCGGCCGAGTACGTTCCGCCGGCGAACTGAATATAGGCCAAGTCATGCCCTGCCGCCCCAGAAGGCTTGAACCAACGCAAGGTTCCTACGTGCTGGCCCGCTTCGTTATACATCTGCTCCCCGTTGAGACCGCAGTGGGCCGAAGTCCACGCCCGGCTAGCCTCAACATAACCGACACTGCACAAGGTGCCATCAGCAGCAGCAACCTTTTGCCCCTGCCTCACCGGCACACCCTCGGCAGCCGTTGCGGGGGTAGCAAGAGCAATGGCTAGCGAGCATGCACCAACCACAGAACCAAGGCCGGAAGCAAAAAGCGAAAGGCGACGCTGAGGAGACTTATTCATCATACTTTCACTCTAGCCTGTTTCACCCCACATACACCTCACGCCCCGCACGTCACTCTACTAACACCCCCTAGCACCCCCAATAATGAAACTGAGTTGAAAACACGCTTTACTGACAGTGACAGCTACTGAAAACTGATTGAAAATCCCCAGCCTTTCAAGGAGGAGTCATGACCCACACCATTCACGACGAGCACACGCACACCCACGGCGAAGGCTGTGGCCACGTCGCATTCCCGCACGGCGATCACGTGGACTACCTGCACGATGGCCACATCCACCGCGAGCATGAAGGCCACTGGGACGAGTGCGAGACATCCGAGCACACCGTTCACGAGGGCCACGACCACGAGCACGGCGAAGGCTGCGGCCACGTCGCATTCCCGCACGGCGATCACGTGGACTACCTGCACGATGGCCACCGCCACGCAGCGCATGATGGCCACTGGGATTGCCACTAAGAGCACTCCGGATTCCGTTTTTCTGAGCTGCCTAGCCCGCGCCCACGATGCCGGGCTTGGGCAGCTCTCCCCGTTTTCTCCAGCGCATCTCGGCACATCCCGTTAGGGTGGAACTTATGACTTCCACGCGCACCCTCCGACCCGTCGCAGCTTTTGCAGCCATAGCCACCGCCGGTGTTTTAACGGTTGGATGCTCCACGTCATCCGACATGGCAGCATCGTCAGGCCCGGGCGAAGTATCGGGTGAGCCAACTTTCGAGAACACATACCCAGCCTTTCAGCCGCTCAATGATGACGCTGAACTTCACGTTCCCAACTCCGCCGACGAAGGAGCCCCATCCGGCCCCGAACCGACATTGCCCGGCACCGCAGCCGATCAGCCTGGGGGCCAGCCTCAACAGCCGGATACTCAAGCGCAGAGTGTGCAAGGAGCCCAACCAGGCGCAGGCCAGCACCAGACCGCTCAGGCTGCAAAGATGTCCACCTACAATAGCCTCTCCGGACAGCTTCCCCAAGGCGAAGCCAACGGTGCAGCAGTCAACGTTCACGGCACACCCGCCACGGTGTGCCAGATGGGCGATGGCTATAACATCGCCTTCGTCATGGCCGGCGCAAACACTAGTTGCGATTTTGCGCGCTCCACAGCCGGCCGCTTGATGACCTTAGCCCCAAGCTCCCAGGATGACCTCCGCGCCTATATCCCCGCACAGGTAACCGTCAACAGCTCGGTCACACAGCAGAACTACTCATTGACGTGCAACATTGATGAGCACGAGGTGATTCGCTGCACGGGCGGTAATAACGCTGAAGTCCTCATTGTCTAGACTCCAGACCGCTAACCCATAACCCGATCAGATAACCCATAACCCGATCAGGAAAGAGGGCGACAGCTATATCGCTTGTCGCCCTCTTTATTTGTACCCCGTACGGGATTTGAACCCGTGTTACCGGCGTGAGAGGCCGGCGTCCTAGGCCGCTAGACGAACGGGGCTCGCTTAGCTGTCCGTTTCGGACTTGCTAAACACTATAGGATCCCCGAAAGATTGCACAAATCGGCAGGTAACGGACCCTTTTTACACAGATAAAATCCCGAACCTCGTTGCCACTTATGGCTGCGATGTAAACTTCGACTCTCAAGGCCTAGGTGCGGATCGAATCAGTGGTTATTCCGCTGGCGTGCCGTTGGCTGCTGGGGCCGGAGCACTAGTTAGTCATCGCTGGAGGTTCGGGAGGACACGTGCGCTAACAGCATGCGGTGCAAGGCTCCTACTTCGCTCGAGTGTTGGCTTTAAGAAGTTGTGGATTATGGCGATGCCGCCTTGTATTATCTGCTAGGGTTGCGTCGGCGATAGTGATGATTTTCAACTTCCGCCATCCGCTCTCCTTTCTGTCGGGAATGCGTTGTACCTGCAGTGTATGGCCAGAAAAGGCATACCGGTAGGACTTAGACCAATTGGCCACTGGTCCACCCCCTGGTACTCCACCGCCCCTCCCGTCCACCTCGCCGAAGATGCACACCGGTATGGGGTAAAACCAGACCACTCAGATGTCACGAGAAGCCACGCCCCTTTACTTGCCACTAGTGCAAGCGTTACACTTGCACTAGATGCAAACAAAGGAGGCACCTCATGGGCAGCGACCTAAAAGTCATTAGAGAGGTCCAACAACGCACAGCTTGGAAGCAGAGCAGGTGGGCGGTAACACTTGTAGCGCTCGGCATCGGCAGTAGCCTCGCATTCTCTAAGCTGTCGTGGTGGTACACCCTCGCAATCCTCATACCGACCTTCATTCTCGGCTACCTCCTCAAGGACAAAATCGCGAACCCTTTTGTTCGCCCCAATCCCAACAAGGGGCCAAGGAACGATCGCGCCACGTGGTCACGCGTACTGCTTCCCGCTGCAATGATTTTCTCCACCACGCCGACACCTGATACATGGCCATGGATGATCACCAGCGGGGTCGTCGTTTCAGCAGCGACGGCTTGGATGCTGTACGAGAACCGCAACGCGGCAATAAAGGGCGCCAGTGTCTAGGGAAGCGCCCAACCAATCCCCTGAGCTGGATCCAGTTATCCACCCGATTAACCGCCTCAGAATCTGTGCCACGCTCCACTCCGCCGGTGCCACCGACGGTCGGCAAATGAAGTACAGCACGCTCGCCGAGTTGACCGAGCTACCCGCCGATACACTTTCCAAGCAGTTAAAGCACCTCGAAGACCGCGGCTATATTAGCCGCGCCCGAGAGTACGGTTCTACCCGCGCTAAGGACACTGTGTGGGTCACGCTTACTGAGGCAGGCACACAAGCTTACGTGCAGCACGTGGAGGCGCTCAAAGCCATGACTGGAGGCTTATAGGTTGCGCAGCCATTGCGCTATGCGATCCCCCAGCTGTGGAAACTCGGTATAGCCGTCACTCTCAAGGAAATGTCCAGCGTCGTGGATAGTGATGGGTGCGGCTGAGAGGGCGTCGGCAAGCTGCTGCGTGAGGGAAGGGTCCACCAGGACATCGTCCGTAGACACGAAGACCTCTATGTGAGCGATGTGGGGTTTGACAGCAGGCACGTCGACGTGGGCCTGGCCAATAAATTCGTCAAGCTCTGGGATGACAGGAAGCTTCTCCACAAACCCAGAGACAATGAAGAGCCCAGGAAGCTCCCACTCGCCCTCCAATGCCGTGAGATAGTGCAGCAGCGCAGTGCCGCCCAGGCTATGCGTGATGATGCAGGTATTAGCGTTTGGACGCTTAATATCGTTGCGTATCGCCTCTACCCACTCATCGAGCTTCGGAGCGTTCGGTTCCGGCAGCGCGATGGTGTGAACGGTGTGGCCATCGAAGGTCAACAGGCGTTCTAGCCACGGGAACCAGTGACTGTCAGGGCTGGCTTGGTATCCATGAACAATGTAGAAGTGCATGGTCGCCGATCATACGAAAAAGAGTGGCAAGCTCATCGTGCTTGCCACTCTGTGTGAAGCGCCTCCGCTTCATCTCTCGCATGCTCATATTTAGCTACCTCTTCTTCAATAGATTGCAAATCTGCCGCTGCTCCGGCGGGGTCATGGTCTGCTCTGGACATTTAAAGCCCCTAACTCGTCAAGTTTACTTTTTATACTATTGTTTCTCAATCAATCTATAGTAAAATCCAGCCCATGGCGGCTTCTGGCGTGCAGTGGGTCGGATTAAAGGCTGCTATGGCGTGACTCCTGGAGCTCAGGCAGCAGAGTAGACCTTCTTTCGTAGACGACCGGTCCTCTATCTAGATAGCGCAAGGGGGACTGCGTCTCTTTCTAATATTGCCTTCACGGCATCTATGTATCTACTGTGTACAGCCAGTATAAGTAGCCGCTCGGCCCTGGACGCGCCGACATAGAGGACTCTTCTTGCCTCTGAACTTTGGTTTTCACTCCAGTCACGGATCGTGTCCCCGGTCCAATTATCTCCTGGAATTATCAGTACGACCGAGTCTGTCTCCAATCCTTTAAAACCGTGAATTGTTGAATGCTCATACTGGTTCTCGGCTGTCGGTACCCCGTCCCAGATCCAGACATTGGCTAAAGGTGTCTTGGTGCGGTCGCGGTCGAGAGCGACTCCAAACTTGTCCGCTACTTGGACAACTTTCTCTCTGAAGTCGCCGCGAGACAGCCCCGTTGGATCTCCTGCTGCCACTGCAAACCTCAGGCATAACTCGCGGTATGCACTCTTAGTCAGCCCAAGACTCTCGAGATACCTCTCTTCACTAGCCTTAGCTAGGCCTCTATCTGGGTGCAACCTCTGCAGCGACAGACCGATATCAATAAGTGCTCGGGTCCGCTGCGCCGACGTCGAGGAGGGGTAAAGGAGTTCGTTACAAGACCCTGCAAGAACTGCAACCTTGTTGGCAGACGTCTTTTTCTTTGCTCGGCCTCCTGCTGCAAGGGCTGCGTTATCTCCTTTGTGAGCTAGAAATACCGGCTGAGATAGTTCCTGGTACTGGTCCATTACTGCCTTGACTGAGGGACCAATATCCGAAGTCTCTCTATAGCCGACAAGATGTACTGGGATCTCACAGCTGGATGCTCTACCCCCAGCAGTGTCTGTACTCGTGCCCTCGCGCAGACTGTCCACGATCTTGCAGATAGCGGGCGAACTGCGGAAGTTCGTGTTAATTCGCGGCTGGCGGTCTCTCGAATCGACAAAATTGCGTACTTCAGCAACCGACGTGCCTCGAAACTCGTAGATAGATTGGTCAATGTCCCCAACCGTGATCAAACGGATGCCGGATTCCTGAAGTGTCCGTAGGACGAGAAGGTCAACAGTATTACAGTCCTGGACTTCATCGACAATAACCTCCTCGAATCGAGTAGCCAACAGCTCGACGATTCCGTACCTGTTCTCTTCAATCTCAATTCTCGCCAGAAGTCTCGAAGTGTCAGCGTCGAGATGTCCCGCCTTGGTCAGTTCTTTCCATTTAGCATGCGCGGCAGACTCCAATACCCGGATGGGGTAATGTTTATACTTCCACCTGTATTTGTCCAGCAGGGTCGCCCGGTCATTATGACAAATGAAGTCATCCAGCGGTGCTGGCGCCTGTCCCTTTATCGTCACGACTGCTGAATCAAGACTGCTCCAGGAATCCCAGAATGTAGGAGTCTTGCAGAACCTCGCCTTATAGAATGGTGCCGCGAAAAACCTATTGATAAAGCTGTCAATCGTTCCGACGAAGTTCGGCGCTTGGAGTAGTTCTGGTTTGTGCGAGCACCTCCTCTGGGCTTCTTCCGCAGCGGCGTTGGTAAAGGTAATCAAGGCGACGCCGCGCCGCGAGTTCTCTGTATCCGCACGTGTTGCAAACCGCTCGACGATGGTCTGTGTCTTCCCAGCGCCCGGGCAGGCCTCAAAGAAGCCGCCAGACTCCGACTCGATGAGCGCCCGCTGGGCCGGTGTGAATTCAAAAGTCATTTCTCACCTCTAGTCCTCGGCTGCTGCCTCAATCGCTGCTCGAAGTTGATCCGGGCACGCAAAGGTCACATCTGGCTCGGATATAGCAATTGCGACGTCGTGAGCAAACTGACCCTTGCTGATACACAGATTCTCCGCATCCTTTTTGACCTGGAGTCTCCGGTACATCTCCCGCGCCGGCGCAGGTGCATTCTCGATAGCCTCCCACTTCTTAACAGAGCGGGGATGCTGCTTCAAGAACGCCCCCTTAAGGATGTTGTTGTTGGCATCCGAGCTGGTCAGCAAGCTTGCCTCTAGTGTGTACTTTGATGTCTCCACACTCAACACATTGTCAGCTCGTAAGTTGAGAGCGATATCCTCGAGGTCTTCAGTTCTATTGATGCTCTTGGCTTCCAGATCTTCGAGAGGTGGGTCTTCGTCCGTAAGTGCGATCACCTTGTCAGCGAGCCGCAAACCCCCACCAAAGTCATACAGAAGCAGCGTGAGGTACGGACGGAAATCCACAGAACCGAGGTTGACGATAGGTGTGGCATTGAAACGACGGAGTTGTTTCGCCTGTTCGGGATCGCTTCGGTCGAACACACAGTGCCGTGCAAGTGCTGGTAATAGAACTGCCTCAGAGATTCCCTCGACCAGGATGACCCGCTGAGTAAACAGCAGATCAGATCGAGTTACATCCAAGTACTGGTCGATTTTCCTTCGGTCGTTCTCATCGTCGAACTCGACCTGTTTAAGAGCTAGCGCTGCCGTATTACTACGGCCCTCGCGCTTGGTCGATCGGATGACTACGGTTCTTTCTAGTCCAACCGAGCTGGCCAGGTTCGGAGAATGTGTCGTCGCGATAACCTGGATCCGACCAGCGGGCTGCCCCTCTTCTGGCTGGGAGACAGAATTCTCAGCTTGCTCGAGGAGGAAGTCGAGCAAGACACCTTGGAGTTGCGGATGCAAGTGCGTTTCTGGCTCTTCGACCAATAGCAGAGTGAGCTCGGACTGGTTAGCCTCCTGTAGCTCAAGCAAGACTGTCGACATAAACAGGAGATTAGCGTACCCCAATCCGGATGATGCAAGGTCAGTTGCATCTATCCCATGCTCTGCCATCTTCAGGCGGAGACCTCGCGCAAGATGCTCGAGCGAGGGCTGTTCAAAACCAAGCGCCACCTGTTGTCCACGCACCGCATCGGTTAGCGAGGATAGATGCCCCTGAATCTTGTCGCTAACTCCCTGGACCGCACTACTTTCGGATAGCTTCTCAGTAGCGGCATGAGCCTCGTTCAGGAAAGCTTCCCTATCCTCCTTGTCGAGCAGGTAGCGCAAGATCGTCCCCAAACGGCGACCGTTGGCGGAGTCCAGCTCCCGCTTCGCATCGCGTAGCGGCTCCAGGTAAACGTGGTTGATCTTCGACCGCACCTCAGCTTCTGGATCCGGAGAGGCAACTGGCCCTGCCAAGCGCTCGGTTCGACCGCGCGGGTACTGATCAGTTGGCGGAAAATAGCGGACATGGTGGTGAATTTTCTTAGCGTTGAGATCCAACGCACCGATGAATAATGCCTGCTGGAAGCTGTCTCCGTCCGCGAAAACAAGCTCAATATCTGGGTTAGTGTCGGCCCCGATCGACGGGTCATCAATCTCGAAATACCTCGTCCGTCGTCCACTCAATGGAGTCGTTGCTAGGCGAAGGGCATCAATGATGTTGGATTTGCCCGCATTGTTCTCTCCGACCAGAAGAGTCAGATCAGGGCTAAGCGCTACTTCCGTGTCCTCGCATGATCTGAATCCCTTGATCCGTACGCTCTCCAGCCACATTGCCGCGGCGGCGTCGCTTTCAATAGTCAAAGCTCTCACTCCAGTCTTCTGCCGCCAGAGGGGCATCATTTAGATCATCTCGCCGAGCAGTCCAGTCTGGCAAGTGCTGATCCATCACCGCTACAAACCTAGAGTTGTGGCTTCTCTCGATCAGATGCGCCAGCTCATGAACCACCAGGTACTCCAGACTCCGAGGATTCTTCTTTGCTAGCTCCGGGTTGAACCAGATGTTACGGCTATCAGGATTGCACGACCCCCACTTGGTCTTCATCCGCTTGACCGTAATCTGGTTAGCTTTCACCCCCATGGCAGCCTCCCACTTCTCAAGCAGAGGCGGGAGTGCGGCCTTGAGCTCCCGTCGGTACCAGCGGTCGAGAATGCCGAATCGATCATCACGAGTCGACCCTTCCGGGGAGTAGAGCCACAGAGTATCGCCGGCCAATACCACCTTGGGATTTCCACTGTGTTTTGAGACGTCGAGGCGGTAGCGCTTCCCCCAGGCGTAATGGCTCTCTCCGGAAACCATCTGCCGCTCCGTCTGGCGCTTTGCCTTCTGCAGTCGCTCCCGCTCACGCCGGATCCACGGCAGTCGCTGGATAATAGCCCGACGGATAGTGTCCTCGTCCAGGCGGGCGGGCGCAGCCACGCGCACGCGACCCATCGGTGGATACACCGACAGGTGCATATTCTTGATGTCCTTGTAGACCAGCTCTACATCAAGACCGGAGACGGTGAGGTAAGCACTAGCGGAATTCATCATGCATCACCAAGAGCTCAAGCAGCTTCTTCATCTCATCAGGTTGCAAAAGTCCAGGGAAATTGAGAGCGACGGTACGCATTAGCGACTTCTGCTTCGTCTTATCGCCAGCCCAGCCGTGCTCCTTATTGCGCTGGATTATGCCGTACACCCGCTCAAAGTCGACCTCGATATCCTCCGGCCAGGCGAAGTCAATCAGGGCACGGCGCGCAGACGTGCCAGCCCATTCTGGGTACTTCTGATCCGACTCTCCCCGAGCAATCCGCTGGGCAAGCTCAACCAGCTTCAGCAGGTACTCCTCATAGTCGATAACAGCCTCACGCCGCTGCTCGATCAAGGCATCCAGGAGCGTTGACATCGACTCGTAGTACTTCGGGTTCATCGCCTGTTCGTCAACGATGGTCTTGCGAACGTTGTTGACGATGGTCTCGGCAGCAGCCTCTGGATCCTTCCGGATATTCTCCGGTAGCTTGTCGATAACTCCGACCCCATGCTCGACGATGAGATGGATGAGACCCTGGTCAAAGGTCGCCAGGTTCCGGGATGCATCCGCCTGAATGTAGGTGTCGAGAAGCGCGCGCATGCCGGCCTCGAACTGCTTGAGGTCAACATTCTCGCCAGCACCGAGCTTCACTTCGTCGCGGACATCGACGAAGTGCTTGACCTCGGACCTTATGAAAGCAGCTTCACTCTCCGAGTATCCAGCCTCACTCATCCGGTTGGCCAGGTTCGCATAGGCACGGACCAGACTGGCCACGCCCTTGTAGAGATCCACTCGCCTCGGTTCGTTGGCCTTGAGCTGCTCTGCGTTGCCACTTTCCCTCGCGCAGAAATAATGCTGGTACTGCAGCGTGCCCTTCGGCGGAGCCACCGGCTCACACAAGGCTCGTACCATCTCAAGAGCCTCGTCCAGGTCCTGGCGCTCTTGCTCAATACGGTCCTTGAGCAGACCTTCCACGTCTTCTTCGTCGTAGTCAGCAAAGGCTTCGGAGGTGTAGTCAGAAACCGCATCCTCCAGGGATTTGAACAGGTCGCGGTAGTCGACGATGTAGCCATACTCCTTATCGTCACCGTCAAGCCGGTTCACGCGACAAATTGCCTGGAATAGGCCGTGGTCCTGCATGTTCTTATCGATGTAGAGATAAGTTGCACTCGGAGCATCAAACCCAGTCAGGAGCTTGTCGACCACGATCAGCAGCCGCATCTGACCAGGATGCTTGATGAACTTCTCCTTGACGCTCTTCTCGAACTCGTCAATCCGCTTGACGGCATCATCAGCGTTGGTCTGAAAGTAGTCCGCAAGCATCCGACGGTAGATGTCGTACTTGACGATCTCCTCATTCTTGCCAGCCCCGGAGTCTTCCTTCGAGATCTGGGAAGCGTTCGGCTCATAGCTCGTGATGATGGCAACCTTGCCAGCCAGTTCGCTATGGCTGAAGATGTCGTAGAATTTGCAGGCTTGGTAGACGCTTGAGCACACCAGCATGGCGTTGCCTCGGCCATCCATCAGGCGGGGCATTCTGGCCATATCCATCAGGATGTCTGCGGCGATCTGCCGAGCTCGCGGCTCTGCGGACTCGACTGCCTTGATCGTCGCCCAGCGCTTCTTCAGCTGGTGTTTTGTCAGGTCGGTCATGCCCTGAGTGTGAATCGTGAACCACTCATCCACCCGTTCTGAGCTCATGAGGCGTTGCTCGATATCTCGCGCCTCATAACGCAGATCCAGCACCACGCCGTCATCAACGGCCTCATCGAACTTGTAGGTGTGGATGTACGAGCCGAAGGTCTCGATGCTCTTGGCCTTGTCCTTCTTGAGAAGCGGAGTGCCAGTAAAGCCAATGAACATCGCGTTTGGCAGCAACTCCTTCATCGCCTTATGGAGTTTGCCGCTCTGGGTGCGGTGAGCTTCATCGACAAAGACGAAGATATTGCCCTTGGGGTTGAACCCTTGAAGGAGAGGTTTCTTGAGCTGACGCACGAAGTCTTCGGTGTCGCCCTGGTCCTTCTCGTCATCACCCCGGAACTTATGCACCAGTGAGCACATCAGCCACGGCTTGTTCCGGTCCAGCATGCCGATCATGTCTGCTCCAGACGTCGATCGCTCGATGGTCTCATCGACACCGGCAAAGACCTTCTCAATCTGCTCATCAAGCTCAGTCCGGTCGGTGATCACCAAGACACGCGCTTCGCGCTGGTTCTCTCGGATCCACTTCGCCAGCCACACCATCGTCAAGCTCTTGCCTGACCCCTGAGTGTGCCAAATAATACCACCCTCGCGACGAGCAATACGCTCCTGAGCAGCCTTAACACCGAAGTATTGGTTATGTCGGGCTGTCTTCTTCACACCAGAGTCGAAGACGATGAAATCATGAATCAGCTCGAGGAAGCGCTGTTTGCTGGCCATCTGGAGCAACCCACGGTCGAGATGGTTCTCAACCTCGCTTGGTTCTTTCCACTCCAGCCAATACTTCTCCGGAGTCTCAATCACTCCGTAACGTAGGCCCTCAACATCATTACCGGCAAAAAGCAGCTGGACAGTGGTGAAGAAGGGTCGAACGAAGTCTGCCTTCTGGTTGCCGAGGTGCTGGCGGATACCATCCCCAACGCTGACCTTGGAACGCTTGAGTTCGATGACGCCGAGAGCGATGCCATTGACGTAGAGCACGACATCTGGACGCTTGGTGTTCTTGCCCTTGATCGACACCTCTTCGGCCACCACGAAGTGGTTAGCTTCCGAATTGTCCCAGTCGATAAGCCAGATCGTCTCGAAGTTTTCCGAGGCGTTGCGTTTTACCTTCACGCCGTAGCGAAGCAGGCTGTAGACATTGCGGTTGGCCTCGTAAAGCGAACCGCCAGCCGGCAGCGAAGCAACCTTATGAAGCTGCTCGATGGCACGCCGAACCAAGTCCTCTTCATAGCCACGTGCCAGCAGATTCTGGCGCAACAGCTCTTCCTCAACGTTGGAGTTAGCCCGGTCCTTCCAATCCCCGACATATTCGTAGCCCAGCTGGCTGGACAGGATGCCTACGACGTGATCCTGCGTGACACGCTCACGCTGCCCGACCAGACTCATGACGCTACCTCCTCGACAGGCAGACGAGTACGACCAGTAAGAAGTTCCTGCATCATGCCTTGCTTGATGCTGCGAGCGGACTCGAGGCGACGCTTAAGGGCAGCGATTTCCTGGTCGGCATCCTGCAGGATCTGGGCAATAGCTTCCTGCTCTTCTACTGGCGGCAGAGGAATGGATAAATCTTCCACATCTCGATGCGAGAGATGCTTGACCGTAGTAGCACCGGTTGAGTTCTGCATTTCTAAAAGCGGCTTTTCCAAAGCATAAGATAGATACGCGCCATTTACGTGGCGTGAGAGTATCAACCGACCCACTCGTTGGTTAAGAAGCGCAGGACCACCTCTCCAAATGATTGGTTCAAAATCACCATCCATTCCCACGAGAATGTCACCGTCCCCAAGGATGAAATCTTCTGAGAACACTCCGGAAAAAAATATAACGGAATCATTTGAGCGGAGATCCCTGTTCCGGACAAGCCTCATTCCTGAAGCAGATTTGGAGAATCCTGAAGATGGAAAAGGATATCCGACTTGAAACTTAAGTACCGTACCAAGTCTGGTTCTGTCCCAGGACCTCGTAAATCCATCTAGCCTAGTCGCCCCACTAAGAAGTTGCTGTATCATACCCTGCTTCATTGCCTGCTTCTTCGAGATGAGGCGCTCGAGAGAGGAAATGAGGTCGTCTTTCTCCCAAAGAGCACTTGAGATCGCCTTTTGCTCGGCTAGATCTGCAGGTATTCTGACAGGCAATCCCCTCACAATGTCTGAGTTAATGTTCATTTGAGAACCCGACTGGCCGGCTTCCTTTAAACGACCCTCAGCAGCCTTGAGAAGATAGAGCATAAATTTCTGATCGGCCTTAACTGAAGTTAAGGCAACAAAACCGTCATGAATACATGCTGGAATCCGTGTTATAACTGGGATTCCAACAGATGCAGCAATGCTCAGAATCAGAGTTCCTGATTCTAGAAAACGGCTTCGCAGTATCCCATCTTCGGAAAGGCGTTGAGACGTCACCTTGAGCTCCCGACCATTTGACCTGTTTACGTCTGCAATTCGAACCCACCCAACTTTTCCAGCGTCATCAAACCAGCGATCCGAAGCGATCGGGCGAGGAGACGCGCCTCGTGTGACTACTGCTAGTTCGCCGATCGTGGTATCTACCCAGTCACTGGTCATTTCCAGAATCCCATCTTCGCGAGACCCTCATTGACTTTTGACTGAAGTCCCTGTGATTCTTGCTGAAGTTCGTCCAGTGTCGAGCTGTAACGCTGCCCCAGTACCTCCAGTCGATTAGTCAGCTGTTGAGTGGCAAGGAATCCAACCAGTCGGATCTTCGTATGTACTGTGACTTCCCACTTTCTCTCGATAATCAGCCCGCAAATAGTCGACTTTTCCAACTTCGAGTAGGTAGCCAAAGTCTTCAAGTTGAGGTCTAGATTGGCATCCTTCACAGCCTTCTTTGCCGCTGTCTCAGCAGCAAACAGTTTTACGGCATGATTGAGCGCGGCAATCTCCTCCGCCTCTGCCCCCTCAGCCTTAGCTTCCTTGAGGCGCTTTCTCGCATCACCAACCTTGACCCCGCCATCGTCATTGACGGCCTCCCAGAGCAGACCTTCTTCGACCGCGTGCTCCTCGATATACTCCAGGAGCTCCTGGCTAATGCGCTCCTGTTCTGCAGTGAGACGATCAAGCTCGGCCTTCTTTTCAGCGAAATAACGATCGATGATTAGTGCCGGCGGGATCAGGTCAGTTACCCAACGCTGGGCCTTGACACCCGTGCCGAAGACCAGGTCAGCGGCCTCGTACTTCGGCTTCTTCTTGTTGTCATAGCCAGTGATCCGAGCTTCACGCGGTTGAGCAGCATCAACCCAGCCGGACCCGACGATGAGTGTGACGTCATCGTGCATGGTGTCATTCCAGTAGCTCATCAGCTGCTCGTATACGCTGTATTCGCTGATCAGCGGACGACCCCGGAACTTCTCCAGCAAGTCATCACCAAGATCCTCAATCAGCTGCTGCGGCCTGGTCTGCGAGTCAATCGCCTCCAGTTGAGATCGGTGAGAACCCCACCAATCCTCAACAGCCTTGGAAACAGTCGAGGTAAAAGCCTTAGCGTCCTCTGATTCCTCAATCACCTTGGCTACCTGCTCGGGCTCTACGGTGAGCTCGGAGTATCCCTCCCGCAGAGGCCGGAACAGCTCACCGCGCAGTTTCGGGAAAGCATCCCAGTATTCACCCAGGGTATCGAGATCTCGGTTCGGGATACCACCCTTGAGATGGGCTTCTAGGTCCTGGATGTCTTCCGGTTCAGAGGTGTCGATGTAGCGCGGGATGTTGAGGTTGTAGTTGTTCTTCGCATCAGAGATCTCAGAGAGCGGCACCATTCGGGCGTAGTGCTCAATTTCCTCGCCAGCAAGGTAGGTGTCGATTACCTTGCGCATATCCCGAGGACGCAGACGGTTCTTCGGCCCGTCCTTTTCAAAGCCTTTGGAGGCATCGATCATGAAGATGCCCGTCCGGTTTGCCGCGTCCTTCTTGTCGATGACGATGATGCAGGCCGGAATTCCCGTACCGTAGAAGAGGTTGGCCGGCAGTCCGATGATCGCCTTGATCAGGCCGCGCCGGATCAGCTCTTCACGGATCGCGGCTTCAGTGTTGCCACGGAAGAGCACTCCGTGGGGAAGAATCACCGCTCCCCGACCATCAGACTTGAGCGACTTCACCATGTGGAGTAAGAAGGCATAGTCGCCGTTCTTCTCCGGCGGCTCAGCGAAACCCTCGAACCGGTCATATTCCTTGTCGAAGCCGTTCTTCCAAGTCTTTACGGAGAACGGTGGGTTGGCCACGAAGTAGTCAAAGGTCTGCAACTGCTCGCCCTTGAGAAACTTCGGATCAGAGAGCGTATCTCCCTGGCGAATGTCGTGCGTCTCGTTGCCGTGAAGGATCATATTCATCCGAGATAGTGCCCAGGTGGCGTTGTCCTTCTCCTGGCCATAGATCGACAAGCCGTTGGGAGCAGAGTCAGCAACCTTGATCAAGAGTGATCCAGACCCACAAGTCGGGTCATAAACGGTGGTAGAGCGGGGAGCATCCTTCGGGATCTCCAGCACTTGGGCCATAATTCTGGAAACCTCAGCCGGGGTGTAGAACTGCCCCTTGCTCTTGCCGGACTCCGTCGCAAAATGCCGCATCAGGTACTCATACGCATCCCCGAGCAGGTCGTCACCTTCAGCGCGGGAACCGGTGAAGTCGATGTCCTGGAAGATGCTGATGAGGTTCGTTAGGCGATCCTGCATCGCCTTACCTTCACCTAGCTTGTTCGGGTCATCGAAGTCGGCGTTGTTGATCACACCCTGCAGGTCGTTTTCCTCAGCCAAGCGACGGATGGCGATGTTCATCTTCTCGCCGATATCGGGAGCACCCTTGAGTGCTACCAGGTCATCGAAAGATCCACCTTCGGGAACCTCGATCAGACTGTAGGGGTCGCTTTTGGCCTTATCCGAGACATACTTCACGAACAGGAGCGTCAGGACGTAGTCCTTGTACTGGCTGGCATCCATGCCGCCGCGCAGCTCATCGGCACTCTTCCAGAGGGAGCTGTAAAGATCAGACTTCTTGAGAGCCACTACCACGTCACCGCCTTCGACGACTCGGCGTTAATTGATGCTTGTTGGACTCTCAGGCTCATCTTGCGGTTTTCTCCTCCACGCTGGGTGGTCTAAATCTTGTTAGGTAGTTGACTCTACTGATCGCCACCGACATGGTTGCCGGGAACTGCCCTCGTCAGGTGTGAAGTGGCGGACTGTAGCTTCAGCCCTGGGTTGGTCGTCAATGTTTTGATTATACCTCCGAACTGGGGTTTTGTTAACTATGTCCACGAGTCCACACACCTCTCGGAGAGGTCGCCATGTTCGAACACGCAAGCGGTGGAACTTCGTCCACTCCAGGGGGGGCGACCCTGCCTGGTAATGCTTCGTAGCGTCGTGCTCATGAGCGCCTCCGAGAGCCGCAACCCAGGCCTGGACGGCTACGTTGACTGGATCGTCTTCGACCGAGACTGGAATTCCTTTTCCGAGCCGTGTGAAACTGAGGAGGAGGCCCAGTGGGTCTCCCAACATACGGGCGGCGAGCCGATCTACAGGCGAGAGTGGAAAAGGTACTTTAAGCTGTGACAATAGCTACACTGTAGCGATTTCAGCTCGCCAGGAAGCGCTTCCCAAATAAGAACATGTGAACGATGAACAACTAAATCGCAAAGCGAGTACCTTAGAATGAGCAACTCAGTCGCCACGATGAAGTCATCGATGAGCACAAGGGCCGTCTCGCCAGGCTTGAACAAGTATCGGCGCAGCACTACAAGCGAGATCTACGCTCTCCAACCTGGAGCTCCGAGCTGCTCGCTTCCAGGTCAGAGCCGCTTCGTCAGCTGGAGTAAGTACTGCCATTCCGAGCCTGCGTCCTGCGTCCGCTTCGCCTGGCGAGCTTTTAGAATTTCATGCACGTTTAGCCCGTATTTGTATGCCAGTGCAGAAAGTCCTCCAGTAGCCAGGTCTGCCAACGCAGTCCCAGCCAACCCCATCGTTAGGGCTCCGACCCCCTCCTGAATCGTGGGGACATCAAGGAATCGAGCCAGGGCTTCACTTGAAACTTCCCAGGTAGCAGCAGCCTTAGTCTGAGCCGCTGCCTTGGCCATCTCCGCCACAGTAAGGTGAACTTCGTCGCGCCAGTAGACATTCACTTCTGGCAGGAAGTCTGCTTCAAGTGGAGATGATGCAATCTTGTCCTGGACGTGCCGCACTCCCCTAAAGTACCGGCCACGAAGATCTGTAAGTTCGGATCTAGCTTCAAGAATATTCTCCATGGAAGCATCGGGAAAACCGGTAAGTGCTCGATAAATCTTGAGCAGACCCCGGCACGGGCAGAGTTGGTCAGAGCGACGTCCGACGGGGAGGCTTCACCATTTTGGGTAAGTTCTTCAGCCAACAGGCGAATGTGATCATCGAGGAGTAGGTGCGATCTCGGGTTCTGTAGGAGTCTGGTAAGTAGGGCTGTGAAATACGCTGAGTCCAAGTCACTGGTCGTCTCATCCAAGAATAGGCTAGAAGAGCTAAAGGTCAGCGCGCCACTGTCCAGGGCTTGGTCAATATCGTCTCCGCCATAGTTACGCCAAGAGTCCTCATACTGCCGGCGCATCCGACTGGCTATCGAGTCGTACCCCGAACCAAGATACTGATCGTGGACCTTTTGAGCTTCGCGAAGTTCGGGACTATTCCGTCGCTGTGCGCGGGAATACTGCTTCTGAAAAGCTGCCAACTCGCGTGACACCCGCAAGACTTCACTTATCTCACGCTGACTTCGTCCTACTAGGTCAGCTCCCTTTTCCCCCGAATGCATCTCAAGCAGTGCTATGACCCCGTCAGTCCCCGACCGAGAGAGATCAACGAGTTTTCAGGTGCAACAGTGCCGGAGACACGAGCTCGACCTGCCCCGCATAAAGCAAGGCTGAGCGGACCTAGCGGACTTCTTCCGCGACTCTCCGTTGTCCCGCCAGGGGTGAGAAATCGAGCGCTGTAGCATCCCCCAGAGCTACGACCACTATCGTTGGCAGGTCCGCTTCACTCGACAACCGCTTAAGGTCTTTGCTCTGGTCTTTCGACTTCTTCTTGGCCATAAGCTGATCGTAGCCGGGTACTGCTGGAGTATCGCTTCTGTCTGACGAAATTTTAGAACACTCGTTCCCAAACGTACTAACTCAAATTGACGCAGTAATCAGGGGTGGTCCGGTTATGCAGATAGATTGCCGTAATCGATCCTCCAGGTAGGAGTCTTGGCCGATACTGAAGTTGTGGCAAAGAAGGAGCTCACTGAACGCCAGAAGACAGTCCTGCAGCGGATCAACGACGGGTGCCCTGACACCGACTGGCCAGAAACCTACTACAAGGGCTCAGCCCGCATGATGGCCAGCTACGGCCTCGTGAAGATCAAAGGGCGAGGCAAGGAGTGGCAGGCTCAAATCACGCAGCGAGGCAGGGACGTCCTCGCCGGCGTAGAGGCACTCACCGGCTCGTCTCAGGTGAAGTCTCGAGCTCCACGGCGAGATCTGGCCACAGGTCCAACCGCCACCAGGCCCGCAATCCCAAAGAAGATCGCACCACCCGCTCCCCCGGCTGTAGATACCGAGCAGCTCTTCGACGAGCTGCTGGCGGCAGAGTTCCAAGTCATCACCAGACCCTTGGCTACCGATGACGAAGAAGCCAGATGGAAAGACGCCCTGAGAAGGCTCCGTTCCTCACGCTCTCTCCTCGGCGACACCTGGCGGGTGACCTCCCGAGTCCGAAACGAGGGCAGTTACCGTGCACCACAGAAATTCTTCGACCTCACGCTCGTTCCAGTAGACAAGTGGCTCAGCGATCCAATTTCAGATGAGATTAAACGCTACCACCCAGCCGTAGGCCAGGTCATGAAGTACTCCACCAACACGACTCGTGACCTCCAAAAGCGTACCAAGAGAGCCTTGCACATGCTGTTTCGTGAGGTCGAGGCTCGTGGGTGGGAGTACAAGGAGATCGATGTCATTCCATACTCCGGCCATAAGACATCTCGCGAGCGCGGCTCTCTCAACCCTAGAAATACGGGCTACGGCTTCAACGGCGGGCATAGAGACTACTTTGTCTCTGCTACCGAGCGGGTAGACATTGTCCAGCGAGAACCCACCAAGCAAGAACTCGAAGACCTTGAAAGAGATCTACGCTGGTGGCCGGACGCGAGGATCAAGAAGCCCTACGACCACCCGTACACCGGAAACCTCACCATTACGATCGGCAAGTACCAGGCCAAAGACTCAATCACCAGGACTGCCGAAACCTCAATACCGGCGGCTTTCGCCCAAATCACGCTGTCTCGTTGCTGGGTCGAGCATGACCGAGAGTTGAGCCGGCGTGCCAGGGAGCTCTGGGGCAAGAAGGTCGCGATAGCTGAGAAGCGGGCCGATGAAATCATCCGCAGCCGTCAATTCCACGAAGCTCTCCGAGAAAGAGTGGTGAAGTGGGATGAATTCAAGACCATTCCAGCACCTTTAATCGCCGTCATCGACGGCGGGCAAGGAGCTGCCAGTGCCATCAAACAGTGCTGGCCTACCACACTCGTTCAACGCTGCCTGGTGCATACTCAATGAAGCTCATACACGCAGGACACCTATTTACCTTCTTTGCCCCGCCTGAAGGTGTCCCCCAGGATCTAAAAGCCACCACGAACCTGCTGGAAGGTGGCATCAACAAACAGCTCAAAGACTTAGCCGGAAACCATCGGGGCATGTTCGATGAGCATCAGCGCATCACCATGGACTGGTGGCTCTACACCCACACCGAAGACCCTGTAGCGCCACTGGAGTTAGCCAAGCAACAAGACTTCGAACGCCAAGGAGAAAAAGCAGCACGCGCAGCCTGGGCAAAAGAAGAACTCACACGACGCGGCCACCCAGACGGGCGACCAGCCACATACGACATCCACATCGACAGCGAATGGAACCCCAGCTTAGGCATAAGAAA
>NZ_KV811674.1:114003-157311 GCF_001813175.1 Corynebacterium sp. HMSC069E04
CCCTTAGTGCGACACGCCGCAAATCCACACGAAATGTCCCTTAAGCCCTTAAGCCTGGATTTAACCCAAGAAAAAAGAAGCCAGGTCCGAAGACCTGGCTACCTCTGTTAAATCACTAACTCGTATGTGCAAGAACACAATGGTACCCCGTACGGGATTTGAACCCGTGTTACCGGCGTGAGAGGCCGGCGTCCTAGGCCGCTAGACGAACGGGGCTTAGAACTGTGACCACTGACCGCAACGCACCGGAATGCTTTGCGCAGTTACCACTGCTGGCCTACCAGGACTCGAACCTAGAATGACGGTACCAGAAACCGTTGTGTTGCCAATTACACCATAGGCCATTATTGCTGTGAACTAGCTCAGGGCTTTAACTCCTCGCCGCTCGCTGCAACGGTTTATTACTATATCCAGCGCTACCGATACACACAAATCGCCAGGTCAGGATATATTTTCGGGGCGTTAGGAATGAAGCCTAACGCCCCGAAATGACAGCCATGTGAGACTACTAAATGGATCTACTCAGCGCTCCACGGCGTGAGAGCACGCGCAGCCTTAAGGCGAGCCAGAGTAGACTCCTTGCCCAGCAACTCCATGGACTCAAACAGCGGCGGGGAGACCTGCTGGCCAGAGATTGCTACACGCAGGGCGCCGTAGGCCTTGCGTGGCTTGAGGCCGAGGTCGTCGATAAGCGCGGCGGAGAGAACCTTCTCAATCTCCTCCGTCTTCCACTCCCCGAGCTCCTCCAGCTTGGCGATGGAAACCTCCAGCGGCTGCACTGCTTCTTCCTTGAGGTTCTTGCGTGCTGCCTTCTCATCCAGTTCCAGATCGGCATCCGGCGTGGTGAGGAAGGACATGAGCCCATAGGCGTCAGACAGCGTCTTGATGCGGGTCTGCACCAGATCCGCAGCGAAAGCGAACTTCTCTTCCGGATAGTCGGCCGGGAAGTCGGTGTACTCAGTCAGGTAGTCGCGCAGGCGCTGCGCAAAGTCTGCTGGCTCCAGCAGACGGATGTGGTCGGCATTAATGGCCTCGAGCTTCTTCTGGTCGAAGCGAGCTGGGTTACCCAACACGTCGTGAACGTCGAAGTTGGCGATGAGCTCGTCAACGGAGAAGATGTCCTGGTCGGCAGACAGGGACCAACCCAAAAGCGACAGGTAGTTGAGCATGCCCTCCGGGATAATGCCGTTGTCGCGGTGGTTGAACAGGTTGGACTGTGGGTCACGCTTGGACAGTTTCTTATTGCCTTCACCCATCACGAAGGGCAGGTGCCCAAACTCGGGAGTCTGCTTGGCAATACCAAGCTCCACGAGCGCCTCATAGAGAGCGAGCTGGCGCGGCGTGGAAGACAGGAGGTCCTCTCCGCGCAGGACGTGAGTAACTCCCATGAGGGCATCGTCGACCGGGTTAACCAGCGTGTAGAGCGGCGCACCGTTCGAGCGCGCCACGACATAGTCCGGCTGGGTCTCCGACTTGAAAGTCATCTCGCCGCGCACCAGGTCATTCCAGGACCAATCCTTGTCCGGCATGCGCAGGCGCCAAACCGGCTTGCGGCCTTCTGCCTCGAAGGCGTCGATCTGCTCTTGAGTGAGGTCGCGGTCGAAATTGTCGTAGCCCAGCTGCGGGTCGCGGCCGGCCGCCTTATGGCGCTCCTGAACCTCTTCGTTGGTGGAGTAGGCCGGATAGACATAGCCGCCATCCTTGAGCTTCTGCAGGACATCTGCGTAGATGTCCATGCGCTGCGACTGACGGTAAGGCTCATCCGGGCCACCGACGTTAACACCTTCATCCCAGCCCAACCCGAGCCAGTTCAGGGAGTCGATGATGGCCTGGTAGGACTCCTCAGAGTCACGGGCAGCATCGGTGTCCTCGATGCGGAAGATGAGCGTACCGCCAGTGTGACGGGCATAGGCCCAGTTGAACAGAGCCGTGCGGACCATGCCCACGTGGGGCGTGCCGGTAGGCGAAGGGCAGAAACGGACGCGGACGTCGGATGTCGGTTTAGTCATGTCCCCCATCGTAGTTCAGCGCCTCCCCACTGCACTGGCCGCCCCACTTGGGGGTAATTGAACCCCGTTTCCACTAAGCGTGAACTGGGCTTTCTGCGCAAGCTTAACGGGACTGAATTCCATTACCTATAGTGAAATTCTCGCCAAAGAACTGAAGAAAGGTCCCAGACTGTGGCTCGAACTCGCTATGTGGCGCTTTTAACCTGCGCCACGCTTCTCTTCTCCCCCGCTACCGCCGTCGCTGGTCCCGACGACGGCAAACACGTAGCCACTCAGACACATATTGATTCTCCCAAGGCTTTCTGGGAGGGCAATGCTCTCAGCCTAAAGAGCCATTCTGCACACTCCAACCACGACCTAGCCGATACCGTCACCTGGGTAGGCAAAGGCTGGAACCAGAACGGCACCAACCAATACCAGTTCACCGTGCCTCAGGACCCTGCGCTCGCTTTTGTGGGAAAGCCGGGTGAAACGTATTACATGGCGCCCGCCAGTGTCCAAGGCAGCCTGGACCCGGTGTGGATGGGCTTTGGCGCCGACACAGAGCTGCCTGTTGACGACTTCCGCGACAACATTGCTTCCCTGGACCTCTTAAGTGTTGACGGACCCGGCGATGTCGAGATGTTTGGCTACTACCCCGGCCCCGGCGGACTGCTGCGTTTCTTTGGAACCACCGAGGGCGCTCCGCATTCCGCATGGCTGACCAGCGGCACGCATACCCACAACTACACCGTATTTTCTAAACCTGGACGCTATGAGCTCACCTATCAAACGAGCGCGCGGGGCAAGGATGGCTCATTGATTACCTCCCAGCCCACGACCACGTCGATCCAAGTCGGCGGACAGCGGCCCGTTGATGAAAAAACGCCTTCCCTCAAAGAGCGCTTTGACCAGGCCTCCTCCGGCGATGCCAGCCAGAAGGACTACCGCCTGAGCATCACGCCCAAGAAATCCGGGGACAAGGATGGGGATGAGCGCCTTTCCTCCATCGATTTCGCTGGCGGCAGCGACGGCACTCTGACACTGCTGATCGACGGCTACTTCCTCACCGATCTAGCCGTGAAAGATGGCAAGGCACACTTCGATGAATTCTTAGGACCCGAGGCTTCAACAATCCAAGCTGTGTACACCCCGGAGGACGGCAGCCCGCGCTGGGTGAGCGAGGAGCTCGCCTACTCTGCAAACGCAGAGCTTTCCACCACCTCGAAGACGTCTGCGGACTCCTGGACCGAAACCACTAACCCCCGCCAGCTCTTCTCCGGAGAAGAGGTTTCGCTATCTGACACGGGGCTGTCCGCACGCGCTGTTCCGGAGGGCGAAGACGCCACCCGCATCATCCTGGAGGCAGCCGATAAGAACCTGGAAGGCTACGTGCACGGCGGCTTCTTTAGCAAGGGAAGTTCGCTTCCCGACATCGATTTCGACGGCACGATCACCCGCGGCCGCGCGGAATTTGTCGTCGCCGCCGATGCAAACTTCAACGGCAATACCGTGCGCCTCGATATTCTTCCGCACCCGAGCATCACGCAAGAGTCCGGCAGCATCACGCTGACCGACAATTTCGCCTTCGGGCAAAAGTACGAGGGAGCGGGCAAACTCGGCGCTGGGGCTCAGGCTCCTGCGCCAGCCCCGGATAACAGCCCGAAACCGGACGCAGGAGAACACACTGGTACCTGTGCTGACAAGGTGGTACTTGACCGCGGCCACGTCGACATTGCGGTCACCCGGGAGGGTGATGAGTTCCTCACCCGCTTGAAGGATGAAACGGCCCTCGTGGACAAGAAGGCCGTCGAGCGTCCGCTCGATGACGTGGTCCTCGCGGTGCACGACAACGCCCTGCGCTCCCGCCCCGCCGCGCTGAAGGGCAAGGACTTCGATTACCTAGGCAAGGAAAAGTTCTTCCTCCTCCCACAGACCCAGGAGCAGAGCATCATCTGGCCGGGCTATAACACCCAGGCTCTCAACTACAAGGACTATAAAGACGGCAAAGTCACGCTCAACATCAAGCCCGTGGAGATGCCAGAGGGTGCGCAGGTAGGCCTTTTCACTGCCGAAGGCTTGGGCAAGGTTTTCACCCCGCTGATCAATTCCGCCGAGGGTGACTACTCCATCGAGACCACTTTTGCTTCGCACACCCACACCAATTGGGCGTTTACCAAGCCAGGCACGTACAAGCTTGAGGTCACCTATTCGGCCACCACCACAGAGGGCAAGGACATCTCCTCTGCTCCCCAAACGCTCACCGTCGCAGCGGGCGATGCCGCAATCAAAGACTGTGCGAACTCGAAGGACGGAAACGAAGGCGAAGACACCCCGAATCCAGGTGACGAGAAGCCCGGAGATAAACCAGGCGATAAGAAACCAGACGCTAACCAGCCTGGTGGCCAGAAAGACAAAACATCTTCTCTGCCCAAGCTCGAGGGTCTGTGGGGCCTGGTACTCCCAGTTGTCTTGGCCATCATCTTCCAAGGCTTCCTCAACTTCTACAACGATCACCGTGACCAGATTGCGGCGCGGTTCAATGGCCTTCTTCCCCGCTAGAAAGGACACACTGGATTGCACTCCACACCACCCGCTGCTCAGCGCTTGAACTTGCGCCAGAGCAGTGCACTGCAGAAAACCAGCGCCGCCGTATTCACGTTCACCGTTGCCGTGGCGATGCTTGTGGCCGTCCTTGGCTATCCTGCGCCAGCCCGCGCCGACAGCGAGCTCATCGATTCCGGACATGTCGATGCCTTTTATGTCTCCGCGCCGGGCGGTCAACTGACCTTGTCGATGAAGGAGGATGTCACCGGCAGTGGTGTTCTCCGGCCCGGCAACGATGTCATCCTCAAAGTCGCAGAAGAAGCATGGAGCGAGGCGACCGAGCGCATCGACGGCATTGGTATACCCACGTATTACCTCCCCCAAACCCAAGACAGCTCGCTGCTCTGGCCGGGTTGGGATACCCAAGCGGCACAATCTGCTGGCTACAAAGACGTTAACTTCGAATTCGTCGAGGTCACTGGGCCTGGTGACGTCTTTATCTTCGAAACGGCTGGCTTCGGCGATATCCAACCGGTCACCGATGCCGGTGAGCTCGATCTCGTTTCTGGTGACGTCATCAACCAGGCGTACCCGGCGCATCGCCACGTTAACTGGGCTTTTAGTGAACCTGGTATCTACACCATGACTGTCCAAGCGGAATCCAACGGCGATACGAGTAATCAGGTCACCTATACCTGGGATGTCGGTGATGGTGACTCAGCACCCCAGGAGTCCGGGGACGGGGAAACCAGCACCGATCATGGGGATGACGGTACCGAAGACAACCACGAGGCAGAGCTGAGCGACGCCTCCCCTGAGCAACCGGCATCCTCTTCCTCCGGAACACGCCCGGGAGGTGGAAACGCTGGAGGCGGTACCCGCCGTGCGGCATCCGCAGGCGGAACCAGGAACGCGAAGCAACAGGCAAGCAGCAAGGAGCGTAAAGAGCGCGGAGATAGGAAGGAGCGCAAGCCTTCTCACCGATCCGCCGAAGCCGCGGACGGGGAGAATGTGGACACCGTAGCTGCGGCCGGCTACTACGACAGCGGGCAAAACCTGCTGCCGTGGGGCATCGGAATCCTCGGCCTGGGCATACTTGTGCTGGGGTTGGCGCTGGCGCGCCTCGCGCTCATGAAGGGCCGCGACTAATGCCACGGAAGGTTCGCACTCGGACGCAGTACACCGCGCTTCTTTCCGCCATCTTTCTCGGCGCGTCCATGGTGAGTGGCTGCGCGAGCTCCGCCAGCGGAGACGATGGGAAGGTGAAGGTGGTGGCGACGACGCCGATACTGGGGGACGTCGCCAAGCACGTAGCAGGTGAGGATGCCACAGTGACCACGCTGATTCCTGCGGGAAAGGATCCACATACCTTTGAGCCGAGCCTGCGCTCGGTGCGCGATATCGCTAACGCCGACGTATTGCTGTCCAATGGTTTTCTCCTCGAGCCGCAAAACCTGCTGAAGTCCTTGCGGGAGTCATCGGATGTGCCCGTCACTGAAGTGGCGGACCAAGCATCCACCCGCGGCGCGAAGCTCGTCCCCTTGGTAGAAAACGTTGCCCTCGATGCGGTGTGGCTGGGACTGCGTGTGCGCAACGCAGCCCCAGGTACCACGAGCGTCGACATGCGTCTGCTCGATGTGGAAGGCCCCGGTGATGTCGCGGCCTACGTGGTCTCTACGTTCGGTACACCTGAGCCGCTCTTTAACAGCGCCGACGGGATTGACCAGCACAACGATTCCACGACGCTGCCGGCTAATGCTCACACGCACGTCTCGTGGGCTTTCAACAAGCCCGGAATTTACCGGCTGAGCTTTGGTGCTACCAACAGCACCCCGCAGGAGTTCACGGTGGCGGTGGGCGTTAGCGCACCTGCGGGAATGCGCGCGCTCGATGCAGGTCACGTGGATATCACCGCGGACATGGCTACAGGAAAACTCGACTTGGAGGATCAAGGCGAGCGTTTTGATCCGAACACCACGGTGCTCAGCATCCCGAATTCCGCTCTCCAACAGATACCGCCGGATCCCTCCTACCGTTTCTTGGGCCGGCCCGGGGATGAGACCTATCTCCTGCCCCAAGCTGTCTTGGGCAAGCACATTCACGGCGAAGTAGACCCACATCTGTGGCATAACGCCGCCAATGTCATCAGCTTTACCGAGGTTATCGCTGAGCAACTTGCGCAAACGGATCCCTCACACGGCGCGGACTACCGTGCCCGCGCACAGGACTACATCGCACAACTACGAGACGTCGATGCAGAGGTTCGTCAGCTCATCTCTGCCATTCCTGAGCACAACCGCCACCTCGTCACACCCCACCACGGATACGCCTACCTGGAGCAAGGCTACGGCATTGATATCGCGGGTTTCGTTAGCCCCAACCCGGCCATCGAGCCCTCGCCGCGCGATGTCATCGCGCTGCGCCGCACCTTGGAAAACCTCCAGCTTCCCGCGGTGTTCGTGGAACCGACCCAACAAGCCAGTGCAGACGTCATTAGGGAGGCCGCCGATTCCCTCGGGGTGGCGGTGTGCCCCATTTACGGTGACACCCTCGATGACGCCGTACCGACGTATCTCGATCTAATGCGTTTCAATGCACACTCACTCAACCGCTGCCTTGGCAGCACAACAAAGGAATCTCATGTCTAATCGCACCATCCGAACTTTCACTATGCCCCTCGCAGCAGCGCTCACCTCTGTTGCATTGGCCTTCGCTCCGGTCACCGCCTGGGCCGGGGATTTGGCTCAGGTTGTCAGCTCCGACGAAGATGTAGCCGCACCAGGAACTGCTGCCGCCATCGATCACGGCCACGTCGACCTGGGACTGCTGCTTGCCGACGGACAAGCCCAGTTCCTCGCCCGTGATGATTCGGCCGAAATGCCCGTGTGGCGTCAACCCGACGATGTGGTCTTCCAGGTGGGCGACAACGCCCTGCTAACTCTGCCTGAGGACAAGGCTTTCTCCTTCGTCGGTGCCGAGCCCGGTTCGCAGGTTTGGGTCGTTCCACAAACGGAGCAGGCTGATGTGCCGTGGCTAGGTTGGAATACCCAGGCCCCCTCTCTAGAAGCGAACGTTGAGAGAGGAGTCACTATGGAGTTCCTCGGGTACCAAGGACCAGGTGAATTCTCCCTCTTCTTGCAGAACGGCGGCTTCGAGGAACCACAGTTGCTATGGTCCACCGCCACCGGGAACTCAGAAGGCTTCTGGGTCGACTTGGGCACGCATACCCACGCCAATTGGGTGTTCACTGAGCCCGGCATCCACCAGGTGCGGGTCCGCATGAGCGGCGAAGGCGCGGGTGAAAGCGCCGGCAGCGAGGTAGCCGCCGAGGCTACGTTGACCTTTGCTGTAGGTGATGAAACGGATTTCGCACAAGCTCAGGCAACAGAATGGGATCCGAACGCTGAATCCTCTACCGATCCAAGCTCTGCCTCGGCATCCGTGCCGGTATGGATCTGGGCACTGGCCGGCGTGGGCGTCCTCGTTCTTATCGGTGCCATTATCGCCGTCGTGCGTGCGAAGGGCGGCCAGCGTGACTAGCCCCCTCATTGCAGTCAAGGAGCTGTCCGTTTCGCTCTCCGGCCGCAGGGTCATCGACGCCGCTAACCTGTCCGTTCACCCCGGCGAGTTCATCGGGCTCCTCGGCCCCAACGGCGCGGGCAAAACCACGCTGATGCGCGCCATCTTGGGTCTCGTCCCCTTCACTGGGACCATCGACGTGGGCACCTCGCTGGGGTATGTCCCGCAGCGCCACGACGTAGAATGGGACTTCCCCATCAGCGTGTCCAACGCTGTGCTGAGCGGACGCACCGGACTTGTGGGTTGGTTCCGTCGTCCGGGACGTGCTGATAAACAGGCCGCCCGCCGGGCCATCGAGCTCACCAACTTGGAGGAATTCGCACGACGCCCCATCGCGCAGCTGTCCGGTGGCCAACGTCAGCGTGTACTCATCGCCCGGGCCTTAGCCTGCGAGCCTGAGGTGCTGCTTCTCGACGAACCATTTACCGGCCTCGACGCCCCCAACACTGAAGAGCTCCTACTTCTCTTTGACAAACTCACCGCCGATGGCACCAGCGTTGTCATGTCCACGCACAACCTCTCGGAGGCCGCGCATTCCTGCTCGCGGCTCGTGCTGTTTAACCGGGGAATCATCGCGGATGGTCCAGCGGAAACACTGCGCATGACCTCGCAGCCCTGGAGCGACACGTTCGGGGTCTCAGCTTCTTCTCCATTGCTTTCTGCGATTGGGGTGGCAGCATGATCGACATTTCACTCATCGAGTTCTTCCAGGATCTCACCAACCCACACTTGGACTTCCTGGCGCGTGCGGTGGGAATTTCTATCCTCGCTGCCATCGTGTGCGGCGTGGTGGGATGCTATGTCGTGCTGCGCGGCATGTCTTTCATCGGTGATGCTGTTTCCCACGCGGTCTTCCCGGGGCTGGCCATTGCCTTCGTGCTCCAAGGCTCAGTCTTGCTGGGCGGCGCCGTGGCGGGCTGCACCGTCGCGGTGCTCATCGCATGCTTCTCCCAGCGGCGCACCGTGCGCGAGGATTCCGTCATCGGAATCTTCTTTGCCGCCGCCTTCGCCCTCGGCATGGTGATCATCTCCCGAGTAGACGGCTATACAGCCTCGCTCACCAGCTTTCTCTTTGGCTCGCTCACGGGTGTCTCCCGCGCGGACCTCTACACCGCGTTCACCGTCACGGTGCTCATCGTGGCCACGGTTCTTCTCCTTGGCCCCCAGCTCACCGCCACCTGCTTGGACAAGGAAACCGCCCGCGCAATGGGTCTTCCTGTCTTTGCTCTGGACATCGTGCTCTACCTCTGTGTTACGGGCGCAGTGGTTATCTCCGTAGGCACCATCGGCAACGTCCTCGTCCTCGCGCTGCTTATCACCCCGGCCGCGACCGCCCGCCTGCTCTGTGACTCGCTGGGCTCGATGATGTTCGCAGCCGCGGCGATCGGCTCCTTGGGTAGCTTCTTCGGAATCTACCTGGCATGGGCCATTGACCTTCCCGCGGGTGCCACCATCGTTCTACTCCTTACCGCCTGTTTCCTCGTGGCCTGGGTGCTCTCCCCTCTCATGCACTCCCGCCGCGCTTCCGCATCCACCTCGACATCACACACCCCAAAGGAGACCTTGTCCGCATGAACATTCTCCCAATGACACGCATGATCTACCGTCCCCTCGCCTTGACCGCAACCGCTGCTCTAGCGCTGAGCTCCCCGATGCTAATTCACGCTGCACCGCCCGCCCTCGCGGCCGAGCAAGCGAGCGACACTTCCTGTGATGCTGACTCCCTCCACGCCTTCAGCCGCGGACACCAAGACCTCGCTTTGGTCGGTGACTCCGGGGACCTGTCCTTTATAGCCCGCGATGATGAATCTGGTGAGGACTATGCCTCTGGGGAGTTCTACGTAGAAGTGGGCAGCAACGCCGCTTTCGATGAATCAGCGGGCAGCGATATTCCATCGAGTGGTTGGCAAATCCCCCAAACCCAAGATCCGAATATCCCCTGGGTGGGGTTCAACACCAGCTACCTCGACGAGGCCACTGCGGCCGATGCCACTTTATCCTTGACGCTACACAGCGGCCCGGAAGGCGGACGTATGGTGGGCTTCCAGAACTCCGTGGGTGCTGACCCGACCGTGCTCTTTGACTCCGAGAACCCGGATATCACGTGGGACTATCCTGATCATTTCCACAGTCACACCGGGATCATCTTTAGCGAGCCGGGCGCCTATGCTGCCACTTTTACCTTCACCCTCAACGATGGCTCCGAGCACTCTATTGATGTGCCTTTCTTGGTAGGTGGCGCGGACGCCTCTGAGCTTTGCCAGCTGGAGTGGGGCTCAGGCGAAGGTGGCAGCGGTGGATCGGGAAGCCCGAAAAACCGCCCCCAGCAGCTGGCCAAGGATATTAATGACACTTCCAAGTCCATTGCACAGTTAGATAAGACGATGGACAAGACCTTCAAAGAGGCCGATACCTTCTTCAACGGCGGGAAACCCTCCGACGCGAAGAATGCAAAGGAAGAAAAGAACTCAGAGCGCTCCACACGGGCCAGCGCGCGGAAGGACACGAAACCACAGAAAGAAACAGGGTCGAAAGAGCCAAGCGCTCCCAGCTCGGCGACCGCGCAAGGCCGCAACCCGGCCCCCAACGCTACAGCCCACACTGCACAAGAACCGAGAGATTCGGCACAGCGTGGGTCCTCGCGCAGCACGTCTTCCGCCGACGCCAAGGACTCGACGCGCAGCGCCGCGTCCAACCGCGAAAGGAATGCCAGGAAAGAAGCAGCGGCACAACGCCCGGCATCTGACGCGCCAGAACAGTATGCTGACGGCGGAAACATCCAGGCTACGAGCTATGGAGCCCCGATGGTGGGCTTCTGGGCGGGCTTTCTGGCGGGCATGGGTTCGCTGGCCCTGCTGCTAGGAATTGGGCTTTTCATCGCCGTGCAATTCTTCCGCCCGCGCAAGCGCGACTAGCACTACCGCCATGCGCACAGCCTGTAAGGAGGGGGATCTGGTTTCGGCACTAGCGCAGCAAACAACTAGAGTTATTCCTTATGTGTGAAAACAGACCCTCTACCGCCCCTGACTTCCTCCTGTCCCGCGCGACGGGGTCTGTGCGTACCCAAGGATCAGTGGCCACCTTCAGCGATGTTGACGCTGCCGTAGCTGCTCTGCGTGCCGGCACGGCACCCATGGTTGTCGGCGCGCTGCCCTTCCACAAGGGTGACCCAGCGGCACTGACCGTGCCGCGCAGCATCATCCGCGAGGACGGGCCACTCGAACCACACGCCTATTACCGCAGCGGTACGCTCAACGCGCGGGTGACTGGGTTCGACCCAGAGCCGGAGGAGCACCTGCGCCGCATCGAGGCGGCCATTGCCACGATCGAGGCCTCCAAACTGGATAAGGTGGTGCTTGCACGCGCCGTCGACATCGAGTTCAATGCCCCTGTGGATCCGCTCCTCGTTGCCGCGCGGCTCATTGATTTATCTTCCCACCGCGATGGCTTTATCGCCGACCTCACTCCGGCTGGACGCCCTGGCGCAATGTTCGTCGGATCCTCCCCAGAAGTGCTGGTCAAGAAGCAGGGATCAACGGTTACAGCTTTCCCCCTAGCCGGCTCCGCACCCCGCCAGGCTGATAAGGCACGCGATATCAAAGCGGGCCAAGACCTCCACAACTCGGCAAAGGACCTGCGCGAACACGCCTTCGTGGTGGACCATATCCGCCGGATTCTGCAGCCTCTGTGCGAGACTCTCGATGCCCCCACGTCTCCGCAGCTGACCTCCACCAATGAGATGTGGCATCTGGGAACGCCGATCGCGGGAACCCTTAAGGATTCGAGCATTACTGCCCTCGAGTTGGCCGAGCTGGTCTACCCCACCCCTGCTATTTGTGGCACCCCCACTGAGGCCGCACAAGCGCTGATCGAAACCGCTGAAACCGACCGCGGCTTCTACGCCGGCGCGGTCGGCTGGTGCGATGATTCCGGCGACGGCGAATACATGGTAGCCATCCGCTGCGCCGAGGTGGCCGGCGATGGCCTCTCCGCCCGCGCGTGGGCTGGCGGAGGAATCGTCGTGGATTCCGACCCGACGGCCGAGCTTCAGGAAACCACGGCTAAGCTGCGCACCATTTTGCGCGCGCTCAACCTCTAAAGCAGCTTTTAGGCTCGCTCGATCGGGTTCTTCAGGCTACCCACGCCGGGGATCTCAACTTCGATGGTATCGCCCGGCACCATCGGCGCCGTGCCAGCCGGGGAACCCGTCGTGATGACATCACCCGGCAGCAGCGTGTAGGACTGCGAGATCTCAGCGATGATGTCACCCATCTTCACAATCATCTGATCCGTATTGGAATCCTGCTTCTGCTCTCGCTTGCCCTCGTGAGTGAGGTAGGCGTTAATCTTCTGATTATCGAGATTGATGCAGTCCAAGTCCGTCTCAATCCACGGGCCCAGCGGGCAGAAGGTATCGATGCCCTTCGCACGTGCCCACTGGCCATCCTGGAACTGCAGGTCACGCGAAGAAACATCGTTACAGATCGTGTAGCCGACGACGTGATCGCGCCACTTCTCTGGATCAATATTCTTTGACACCTTGGAAATCACCACGGCGAGCTCGCCCTCGAACTCAACGTTGGTAGCGAACTCCGGAATCTTGATGGGTGCACCGGGGCCGATGACCGAGGTGGAGGGCTTGATAAAGATCGTCGGCGGCAGGTGCTCCGCGGATTCCTTGAAGACTTCCGCCACGTGGTCGGCGTAGTTGCGGCCCAGAGCTACGACCTTGGTGGGCAGGGTCGGCGCCAGCAGGCGTACTTCACTCAGCGGCCACTCACGGCCAGTCGGCTCCGGTGGGGTAAACGGTGTGCCGGAAATTTCCTTCGCCACCAGCTGGTCAAGCGGGGCGTCGGCGGGGCCATCAATGATGGCGAAACAGATACCTTCGGTGTGAGCAATTCGTCCTAAACGCATAACGGCCATACTACTCGCAAGGATTTTTAACTCGCGATCAGGGGTCTTGAGTAAAGGTTGCAAAGATTGCAATGCTTCTACTGGCATCAAGTTCCGCGGCGAGCACCTTCGCACAGGCCTAGCGCTGGGCGACGTCCCCTAAGGTCACCGCCCGTGTGTGTCCCCGCTGCGCAAGGTATAACTCAGCACAGGCCAAGGCATCACTGAGCGCATTGTGGCTTCCATAACGCGGTAGACCATAACGCGCGCGCACGCGGGGCAGGCGCAAATCTTCTCCGCGCGGGTAGGTTCCCATGCGCTCCATGTGGCGCCGCTCGAGCGCAAAAGTATCAACCACGCTCAGTCGCGGGCGCTCCCCAAAGACCGCACGGGAGGCAGCTTCAATAAACCCCACCTCCAAGGCCGCGAAATGCGCGAGTAGTGCGCGTCCCTGCAGAGCTTGGCGCAATTGCGTCACCGCGATACTTAGCTCCTCGCCGGCATCAATGACCTCCTGCGTCAGCAGGTGGACATGTGCATCCTCGGCCACCTGCGCGCCGCGCACCACGGTATAGCCGGCACCAGATAAGTCGATGACTCCCCCGTTAACCGGCACCCAGCCAATGGAGACAATCTTTCCTTTTCGCGGGTCTAGGCTCGTGGTCTCCATGTCTACGGCAAGCAAATCCAGCTCATCGAGCGGGGTGCCTCGTCCTGGCGCGCCCCAATCCGCACGCCGTCTCCAGGGGCTCCACATCTAGATATTCCTCACCGGATACTTCGTGGCCAACGCATTCTGCATCGACTTGATGGCACGGAAAGCATCGCGCAGGTGCTCTCGCTCCATGCGGCCGAGGCCCTTGGGGTCGATGTGATAATCCGGCTGCTGGCCCTCCCGCAGCTGGCGGGCTTGATGCTGGAAGGACAGGGAACGCAGGTAGTCGAAGGCGTCGAGAAGCTCCTGTGCACCCTGTCGGCTCACCGTACTACCCGCTGCTTCCCTGAGCCGTTGGCGCGTGTCCACCACGGTGGAACCGGAGGCCAGGGCGAAGAGACGGGCCATCTGCACGATGCCCGCTGTTCCGCCCTTTTTGATATCGAGGGTGTTTGCGTAGTCGCCATCGCGCTCCACCACAAGCCCCCGGAAGAAGGTCAGCGGTGGCTCACGGCGCGCGGCCAAGCTAGCTAGGTGGGCGTGCAAGCGCGTTGCCCCTTGTCCCATTTCCACGGCCGCAGTGTGAACTTCCCGGCCCAGCGCCTCGCTTCCATAGAGAACCCGGAAGTCGAAGAAGATTTGCGCGTTGAGCAGCGCCTCCGGTTGAGGGTCTCGAATCCACCGACGGAAGGTATCGATCCATTGGGAGCGCGTCATCCGCCACTGATTGGTCATGGCCATCATGTCCCCAGGGCACAGGATCTGCCCGGCGTCGACTAAGCCCTGGCACACAAAGGAACTAAGCCGCGCAAAGTACTCCCCATGCGCAGCGGCATCGAAATCATCCGCGAGGACAAGCGCATTATCCTGGTCCGAGGCCAGCGCCATCTCTCGCCTTCCCTGCGAGCCCACGGCCACGAAGGCATACTCCACAGGCGGAGGACCGAGCTCCTCCTCCGCCAGCGTGCACAAGCGTCGTGCCATAGCATCGGCGGCAAGCGTGACCAGGCTCGAGGCTTCCGCCGGTGTGGAGCCGCGTTCCACGAAGCGCCCGGCTAGGCGCGTGGCCTCATTGAAGGCACCATTCAGCTCTGCAACACTGGAGCGCCGTGAAAGATCCGCAGCGAGGTAGACCGGATCATTGTGCAGCAGCCGGGTAACGTCCGACTGTGTCACTATCCCCTGCAGGGTGCCTTCTTTGACCACCGGCAAATGGTGGATTCGGCGCTCGGCCATGTGCAGCAGGGCTTCCATGGCCGGGGCATCTGCCGATACTGTGAGGGGCTGCGGCGTCATGATCTCCCCTACCGGCTCGGCAGGGTCGCGCTGGGCGGCGAGCACCCGGGTTCGCAAATCGCGGTCGGTAAGGATTCCGGTGAGACGCTTGTCTGACTCCGGGCCCGCTTTCACGACGAGTAACGAAGAAACGCCATGCTCTGTCATCAGCAGAGCAGCTTCGCGGATGGTAGTTGCGGCTGGCGCCGTCAACACGTCAGTCCGAATGAGCTCCCTCAGCGGCGTGCGGAGCACGTCTGTTGGTGCGGATTCGGTGAGCTCCCGCGCTGCTGCTCGGATCTGGCGGGACTGCGCTGAAAAGAAACGCGCGATGTCAGGGTTGCGCTCCGCGAGTTGGCTAAAGGCCTCCTGCGGGAGGGTGAAGACAAGGCTGTCTTCCACCGCGACCATCTCATAGGCAGAGACCGGCTCTCCCTGCAGTGTGGAGTAGCCAAAGGTAAGGCCAGATTCGCGGCGGTCCAGTAACACGCCTTCCTCTCCCACCACATCAATCGCACCGGTGCGGATGATGTGGAGATGAGCATTCTCTTCCCCCATCTTTATGGGAATATCCCCGCGGCGCAGGTAGATCATGCTCAGCTGTGAGGACAGGGCGGTGAGCTCTTCCTCCGGCAGACGGGAGAAAGGCTCATGCTGGGCGAGGAAGCTAGTGACCTCGTCTATTTCGACGCTCATGCGCCAACCATACAGCGCTAGGCACTGAGCGCGGCGGCGATTCGATCACCAATTTCAGGGGTATGCGCCTGTGCTCCTCCGCGGGCGGAAACATCGGCCGCCACGGCCTCTTCGATGCGCACGGCGTTGTCCTCGTCTCCGAGGTGGCGCAGCAGCATCGCCGCGGACAAGATCGCCGCGGTGGGATCCGCAATCCCCTTGCCCGCAATGTCCGGTGCAGAACCGTGGACCGGCTCAAACATGGAGGGATTAGCCCCGGAGGCATCAATATTTCCGGAGGCGGCCAAGCCGATACCTCCGGTGACCGCGCCCGCCAAGTCAGTCAGGATGTCACCAAAGAGGTTGTCAGTAACGATGACGTCATAGCGCGCAGGGTCGGTGACCATGTAGATGGTTGCGGCATCGATGTGGTTGTAGTCCACGCTAACCTCAGGGAATTCCTGCGCCACCTCGTCCACCGTACGCTGCCAGAGTCCGCCGGCATTAACAAGGACATTGGTCTTGTGCACCAAAGTCACGTGCTTGCGGCGGCCCATTGCGCGCTGGAAGGCATCACGCACCACGCGTTCAACGCCGAAGCGCGTGTTCTGCGAAACCTCTGAGGCCACCTCGTGTTCGGTTCCCTCGCGCAGCGTGCCGCCGTTACCGCAGTACAGACCTTCGGTGCCTTCGCGCACGACGACGAAATCAATATCACCCGGGTTCGCCAGCGGCGAGGTGGACGTTGGGTACAGCTTGGAGGGGCGCAGGTTAACGTGATGGTCGAGGGCGAAACGCATCTTCAGCAGCAGGCCGCGCTCCAAGACACCAGGCGGAACCTCACCGGGTGCGCCAATCGCACCGAGGAGGATGGCGTCGTGCTCGCGCAGGGATGCCAGGTCGGCGTCGGTAAGCAGCTCCCCGTTGCGCAGGTAGCGCCTAGCACCGAGGTCATAGTCAGTGACCTCGATATCCTGGCGAACCGCGCGCAGGACCTTCAATGCCTCCGCGGTTACCTCAGGACCAATGCCGTCGCCACCAATCACTGCTAGTTTCATTTTGTGGGATTCCTTTCTCACATATTGGATACATGTGAGCGTACCACTCTCCACACTTCGGCGACGGAGAAACCCCCGTGAAGAACCACGGTGGATCCTTCACGGGGGCTGTTGCGAAACAGCTTAGCGCTGTGGGCTATGCGTCCAAGTCGAGCTGGCGGCAGGTAGCACCCAGCGCCGCGTTGATGTCCTCGACCAGCTCCTCCGGCACCTCACGTTCGACGCGCAGGATGAGCACAGCATCGGAGGCTTCCTTACCCTGGGTCAGGGCGGCAGCCACGATGTTGATTCCAGCAGCGCCCAGCTTGGTGCCCACGGTTCCCAGGGCACCCGGGGCATCCTTGTAGGAGAAGAAGAGGTTGCGGCCGGTAGCGCGCATGTCGACGCCGCGGCCGTTGATGCGGACAATCTTCTCCACACCATCGATACCAGTCAAGGCACCGGTGAGCTGGGAAACCAGACCGTTCGGGCCGATGACCTTCACGCGCACCGAAGAGCGGTGGCCCTTCGACTCCACGTTGGTCTTAACATCCACGGTCACGCCGCGGCTTTCGGCGATCTTCATGGCGTTGACAAAAGTAACGGTTTCCGAAACCACGCCGGAGAACACGCCGCGAACGGCAGACAAACCAAGCGCTGAGACTTCTTCATTGGCCAGCTCACCACACGCCTCCACCTCGATGGCGACGGGCGCTGCACCCAGGAGGTTTCCGGCAACGAGACCAAGCTTCCGCGTCAGATCCAGCCAACCGGATACCTCCTCGCCGACCTTGCCGCCTTCAACATTGACAGCGTCGGCCACGAACTCACCGGCCAGCGCCTTCAACACGGATGCGGCGACGTCGGTACCCGCACGGTCCTGCGCCTCTACCGTGGAAGCACCAAGGTGCGGAGACACGGTTACCTGCGGCAGCTCGAAGAGTGGGGAGTCGGTGCAGGGCTCGGAAGCATACACGTCGAAGCCCGCGCCGCGGTGGTGGCCCGACTTGATGGACTCTGCCAGCGCTGCCTCATCAACCAAGCCACCGCGGGCGGCGTTGATAATAATCTGACCCTTCTTGGCCTTAGCCAAGAGCTCAGCATCAAACATGCCGGCGGTCTCCGGCGTCTTAGGCAGGTGAATGGTCACGAAATCAGAGCGGGACATGAGATCCTCAAGGCTCACCAGCTCTACACCCAGCGCTGCTGCGCGAGCCGGGTTGGCATAAGGGTCATAGGCAATGACGGTGGTTTCAAAAGCCAGCAAACGCTGTGCGAAGAGCTGGCCGATGTGGCCGAAGCCGACGATGCCGATGGTCTTGCCATAGATCTCGACGCCCTTGAAGGAGGAACGCTTCCACTCCCCCTGACGCAGAGACTGATCTGCTGCCGGCACCTGGCGGGCGGTGGCTAGAAGCAGTGCGATGGCCTGCTCACACGCGGAGTGAATGTTGGAGGTCGGCGCGTTGACAACCATGACGCCGCGCTCGGTGGCAGCGGGGATATCAACATTGTCCAAACCGACACCAGCGCGGCCCACAATCTTGAGGTTCTCCGCAGCGGCCAGCACCTCCGCATCCACAGTCGTGGCGGAGCGGACGAGGAGGGCGTCAGCCTCCGGCACCGCGGCGAGCAGCTCCGCACGATTTGGACCATCTACCCAGCGGACCTCGACGGTGTCCCCGAGAGCATCGACGGTGGATTCTGCAAGCTTATCGGCGATAAGAACGACCGGCTTCGACATAACTTCCTTTACTAGTCAGAATTGGAGATGCCGAGAAGTGTAGTTTATTCTTTCCAGCCCTGAGTGATTTTATGCGTGAATTCTGTCACTGAACCGAATTCCGGACCAAGGGCCACGATCGGCCCGTCTGATAGTCCAGCTGTAATCGCCGCGCCGGCCTTCGTCGCCGTCGGATCCGGGTCCTCCATCACAAACACCGTACCGCCATATGCGGTGGCATTCACCACATTGGCTAAGGGGCTATCTTTCGTCGCCACTATTACCGGTGCCATCTGCGCATCACGGCGCGCTTGCGCGGGAATCGCCGGCATCTTCTCCTTGGTAAGATGCTGCGGCAGCGGCTCCCACGCGGCCTTGAGCTCCGTTTTCGTAGAGGAATCCAAGCGCGCGATGTTATCAACCATGCGCTCACGGTTCATCACTACTTTGGAATCAAAACGAAAAGCGGTGTACTCCCCCAACGCCTTGGTGTTTCCTGGGTCGTGGATGACCTCGAGTTGCCCGCTCTGGCTAGCCCACGGGACGTTGCCGATAACCAGGATTCGGTCAACATCAAGGTCATTGAGCAGTTGTGAAATCTGCGGGCGAATCGAATCGTCGTAGGTCACCATGGGAACGCGCTGCGACACGCTCAACGTCGCTGCGCGCAAGGCCGCAGCATCCGTCTCCTCGGCGAGGATCAGCGAATTGCTCTCCTTGAAAAATAAACGTGCCGAATCGATTCCCCAACGGTCCCCAACAACGGTGACTTCATCGGCGAATTGAGGATCAATGAGCCGCAGGCGGTTTTCCTCGCTCGCGCGAGCCAGATCAATCTCAGACTCAGGGAGAGCGGTGATGTCTTGAGTCAAGAGGGGCTCACCGCGTCCCAGCGATGAGCACCCTACGGCTCCCAGAGCGGTCATGCCCAGCAGTAGCGCCGCGGAGACGGCCTTTAGCCCACGTAGAAATGGAACCTTAACGAGCAAAGGCCTGCGGCCCCTCCTCGCCACCAGAGAGATTCGCCTCGTCCACGTCACGCACTACCTTTTTGTTCAGCGCGTATTCAACGATGCCAACGAAGCGCTCGCGGCGGTCAGCAAAGAACTGGTGCACAGTCTTTGCGGTCAGCAGCTCTGGTTCCAGTTCGTGGGAGGCCAGCACGCTATCGAACTCAGCATCCTCCATGATCGATTTCGACTGCACGCGCGGCAGGTAGCGCTCGGGCGAATGCCCATCGATGACAACCTCGGTGCGTTTGCCCATCGGAGTGCGGTTCAGCACGGAGTTTGCCAGCACGCCGCTGACGCCGTGGCGCTCGCACCAGCGAAGTGGGAAGACGGGAAAGAAGCCCGGCTGCAGTTCCTCAAAGCTATGGCGACTAAACGGACGGCCCGTACGCCAGTCCTTTGCGCCACGAGCCATGAGCAGGGCGTACAGGCCGTGCCACACTCCGTCGTGCTCTCCTACCGACAACAGGCGGGACTCGCGGAAGGAGGCATCACGGACGGTCTTCGGAATATCCTCGGTGTCGCCTGCAACCCATGCGGTGACCTCGTCGACATCGCGTGCGGCACGTAGCTTCACGGCCGACGAGCCGTAGAGCTCACCAAAGACGCCGCTCCAGAACCACTGGTTGAGGCGGTCCCAGGATTCCTGGCTCGACAGCACGCCCTTCTTCTCCGCCAGACGTGCCAAGATCACCGCCAGCGGAATGATCTGCTCGGAATAGGGCACCTGCTCCAAAGATAGGATGCAGCGCTCAGCTAAGAATTCAGCCACCTCACGGAAAGTAATCACTAGGGTTTGCGAAGCCTTGCGGTACTCCGACAACGAGAGCTGCAGGATATCCTCGCGCTGGCCGCCAGCGTTGCCCTTCTCCCCCGACACCAGCAAAGACACTGCCGACAAGAACTCATTACGGCCAATTCCGTCGAGCGCTCGGAAGGCACGCAGCTGCTTCTCGACGGCCGCCCAATCCTCCGCCAGGTGAAAGTCCGGGTCCTCGGAGGCAAAGACTGCGGTGAGGAGATCGAAGACATCCATCTGCAAACCAGCCGAGTTCACCTGCGCGAAGATGGAGCCAATGCCAGCGCTCGCAGTCTCACGAGAAAGACGGATCATCGGCACAGTGTAGCCGGACAGGGGGCGCAGAATCCGGTTGTTGAAGGCAGCAACAACATCGCGATTGGCGCCGTCATTAGCTGCCGCGAGCTCGAAGAGCATGCTAGTGCCCTCCTCGCTCAGGAGCGCGGAGACGGGAATGCAGCATGCTTCCACGGCGGCCTCACGGCTGTTCAAAGAAGACTCGAGCTCTGGCGCGAAGTGGGAGCGCAGCTCGCCGTGTTGGTTGATAGCGAAGACGGCCTCATCCGGCATGATGTCCTCGGAGGTCGCCTTATGCAAGTCTACAAAGTACTTGCGGGAAACCTTCTTGGAACGAAAATCAGTGGTATCGACAAAACCCTCGCCACGGAAGCAGTGGTACAGAGTGGTCAACCTCTGCTGACCATCGAGCAGAAGCAGACCGGGGTTTACCCCGGTATTGGGCGCACCTGCGAGCGGCCGCGGCCGAAAGCGCATAGCCTCGTTGCGGGTATCCAAGGCCATAAATGCGCCGAGCGGGTAGCCGCGCAGGACAGTGACGATCAACGATCGGATGCGGTCCTCGTCCCAAGAATAGGAGCGCTGGAAATCGGGAAGCTGAATATCACCGCGATCGATGCGGGCGAAGAGGTCATTAAGGTCATAGCTTGGCGTAGAGAAACCCATGGCCTCAACCCTACTCTCGGATGTGGGAATGTGCCCGTTTGTGCGCGAACATCACAAAACAAAAGATTCCCGTTGACCACTGCACACAGGCCAACGGGAATCTTCAGATAAACGCGGTTTAGGCAGTTGCGTCCAGCGGATTCTTTACCCAGCTCATGAGATCGCGCAGCTGGGAGCCAGTCTGCTCGATCGGGTGGGAATTCACCTTGGCGCGCAGATCCTCGAGCTCCTTGTTGCCACCCTCAACGTTGGCAACGAGGCGCTTGACAAAGGTGCCGTCCTGAATATCGGTCAGGACATCCTTCATACGCTCCTTCACGGAAGCGTCGATGACGCGCGGTCCAGAAAGGTAGCCGCCGAACTCCGCGGTGTCAGAACAGGAGTAGTTCATGTTCTTGATGCCACCCTCAACGATGAGATCAACAATGAGCTTCAGCTCGTGGCAGACCTCAAAGTAGGCCATCTCCGGCTCGTAGCCAGCCTCGGTAAGGACCTCGAAGCCGTTCATGATCAGGTACTCCACGCCGCCACACAGGACAGCCTGCTCACCAAAGAGGTCGGTCTCAGTCTCATCCTTGAAGGTGGTCGGGATAACGCCGGCGCGGGCACCGCCGATGGCTGCGGCGTAGGACAGAGTCAGTTCGCGTCCCTCGCCCTTCGGATCCTGCTCGGTAGCAATCAGGCAAGGAACGCCCTTTCCGTCAACGAACTGGCGGCGAACCAAGTGGCCCGGTCCCTTCGGAGCGACCATACCGATGGTGATGTTCTCTGCCGGCTTGATCAGACCGAAGTGGATGTTGAGGCCGTGGCCGAAGAACAGTGCGTTGCCGTCCTCCAGATTCGGCTCAATGTCCTCGGTGAAGATAGCAGCCTGAGAGGTATCCGGAGCCAGCAGCATGATGACATCAGCCCACTTGGCAGCCTCAGCATTGGTGAGAACCTTGAAGCCAGCCTCCTCTGCCTTCTCGCGAGACTTGGAGCCTTCGCGCAGGCCGATGGCGACCTCAACGCCGGAGTCACGCAGGTTCATTGCGTGGGCGTGGCCCTGGGAGCCGTAGCCAATGATGGCAACCTTGCGGCCCTGGATGATGGTCAGGTCTGCATCAGAATCGTACAGAGTCTCAATAGCCATGTTTAATGTTCCTTTTCTCTTTGGGTTCGTGAGCACTACGCATCCAGTAGTAACTCTGCCTATTGAATTTGTATCACACGTTGGGACGGTCCGCCCACATTGTGAGATTTTTTATTTGCTCGGTGCCATCGCCTTCGGGCCACGCCCCAGCGCGACGTTTCCGGACTGCACCAGTTCGCGGATGCCGAAGGGCTCGAGGACGTCGAGAAGCGCCTGCAGCTTGCCGGGCGTGCCGGTGGCCTCCACCACCACGGACTCCGGCGATACATCCACGATGCGAGCACGGAAGATGTTCACCGCGTCGACCACCTGGGGGCGGTTCGAGTTATCCGCAGCCACCTTGACCAGCATGATGGCGCGGGCAATGGTGTTTTCCTCTTCCAGCTCCACCACCTTGAGCACCGGAACAATCTTGTTGAGCTGCTTCGTCACCTGCTCGATGACAACCTCGGAGGCGTCCACAACGATGGTCAGGCGGTTGATTCCCTCGGTTTCAGTCCGCGCGGAGACCAGCGAGATGAGGTTATAACCACGGCGGGTGAACATACCGGTCACACGGGAAATGATGCCCTCAATATCCTGGACGCGCACGGACAGGATGTGGCGAGTGATATCGTCTTTAGCCATTACTCTTAGGCCTCCTCGAGGGATTCGTGGATGTCGGCCGGTTCCTCGGCCGCGGACTCATTTTCATCAAACAGCGGGCGCAGACCAAGGGCGTATTGGATTTCCTCATTGGAGGCGCCGCCGCCAATCATCGGCCACACCTGGGCGTCTTGGCCCACAATGAAGTCGATGACCACTGGGCGGTCATTGATTGAGCGCGCTCGTTCAATCGCCGGGCCAATCTCTTCCACGGTGGTGACGCGAATAGATTCGCAGCCCAAGGCCTCGCTGAGTTTGACGAAGTCCGGGACGTACTCATCGTGCTCACGCAACTTGGTATGGGAGTACTTGTTCTCATAGAAGAGCGTCTGCCACTGGCGCACCATGCCCAAGTTGCCGTTGTTGATGACAGCCACCTTGATGGGGAACCCTTCCACCGCAGCGGTGGTGAGCTCCTGGTTAGTCATCTGGAAGCAGCCATCACCGTCAATTGCCCAGACTTCACGCTCCGGGCAGGCAGCCTTGGCGCCGAGCGCTGCGGGCACTGCGTAGCCCATCGTGCCGGCGCCACCGGAGTTGATCCAGCTTCGTGGGTGCTCGAAATCAAGGAACTGGGCCGACCACATCTGGTGCTGGCCCACACCCGCGCAGTAGATCGCCTCCGGGCCCACGATTGCGCTGAGTTGCTGAATAACCTCTTGCGGATTGAGCAGGCCGTCTGCTGTCGGCTCGAAACCGCGCGGGAAGCGGCTCTGCAGGTCTCCCAGGTACTCCATCCACGGGCCAATTCGCGGGGCATCCAGCTCCGCATCATTGGCATAAGCCTTTGTCAGGCGCAGAAGCACCTCGCGGGCATCGCCCACGATGGGGACAGCTACCTCACGGATCTTGCCAATCTCGGCCGGGTCGATATCTGCGTGAATAACCTCGGCATGGGGAGCGAAGGTGTCGGTATCACCGGTCACCCGGTCATCGAAGCGCGCGCCCACGGCGATAATGAGGTCAGCGCGCTGGAGCGCGGCGACGGCCGGTACCGTTCCGTGCATGCCGGGCATGCCCATGTGTTGCGGGTGGTTATCCGGAAAAGCACCGAGCGCCATGAGGGTGGTCACCACCGGGATGCCGGTCAGCTCAGCAAACTCGCGCAGCTCGCGGGAGGCACCTGCCTTGATGACGCCGCCACCGACATAGAGCACCGGACGCTCTGCGCGAGCAATGCGCTGAACAGCCTGCGTAATCTGGCGCGGGTGCGGGGTCGTGGTGGGTTTATAACCCGGCAGGTCCGGCATCACAGGGCCGGAGTACTCCATCAGGGCGTTCTGGACATCCTTCGGGATATCCACGAGAACTGGGCCCGGCCGTCCGGTGGAAGCCAGGTGGAAGGCGGCAGCAATAGCCCCCGGGATGTCCTCTGCCTTGGTGACGATGAAGTTATGCTTCGTAATCGGCATGGTCACACCGCGGATATCAGCCTCTTGGAAGGCGTCGGTGCCCAACAACGAACTGCCGACCTGTCCGGTAATAGCCACGACGGGCACGGAGTCCAGGTTTGCATCCGCCAGCGGGGTCACCAGGTTGGTGGCACCTGGACCGGAGGTAGCAATCATGACGCCGACCTTTCCGGATGCCTGCGCATAGCCTTCTGCTGCATGGCCAGCTCCCTGCTCGTGGCGGGTGAGCACGTGGCGCAGCTTCGTGGATTCAAACAGGGCGTCGTACAGCGGAAGCACGGCGCCGCCCGGAATGCCGAAGACCAGCTCGGTGCCCAAATCTTCGAGGGTACGGACAATGGCGTGTGCGCCCGTGATGCGCTCGGGCGCCCGCTGTGGCGGTGTGGAAGCTGTCACGGTTGGTGTGCTCCTTTAGTGGGGGTGGATATCGGAGAGATCATCCAACGAATAACGCCCCCGTCTTTCCTTCCTGGGTGTGAAGGCAACGGGGGCGCATGCTGGTCGACGTCACTAGCGGACTCGCTACGGCTCGCGCCGCCCGGGTACTACTACGAGGTGAAGTCGAATAATGATCATGGGATAAACTGTACACTGATAGAAACGCCACCGCAGGCCTTTACCCCCATTTTTGGGATCTATTTCTCATTTAGCGAGATTCCACAGGTGGGGCGGTTCGCCACCGCGCCATATTGTCAATTACGATGACCCACTATGACGTCCTCACACCCGCAGAACGCATCTTCTCGCGCCGAACACCCCACGGCCGAAACGTTCAAGCCCACTCGCGAACACCTCCTCGGCATCGGCATCCTCGCCGCCATCGCTTTCCTCAGCATTGGCTGGGCCCCGAAGTACCTCTTCTGGATTCTCATCTTCCCCGTGCTGGCCATCTGGTGGGTCCTGCGGGCCCACACCACCGTGGACAGCACGGGCATCCACATCACCTATGGCTTCCGCGGCCCCAAGCACATCGAGTGGAAAGACTTCCAAGGAATCGGTTTCCAGCGCTCGAAAGCCTATGCCCGCACCACGAAGGGCGATAACTTCAACCTGCCGGGAGTGACTTTCAACTCCCTCCCCCGTCTCGCTGCCGCTTCCAATGGGCGCATCCCCGACGCCCTGAGCGCTGGCCGTGACGCCGCCGATGACAAGGTGGTCATCGTCCACCGCGATGGCCAACAGATCCTCCTCACCAAGGAGGAATACGCCGAGTACCTCGAGAAACACCCCGAACTGAAGGATTAACCATGTACCCTCTCCGCTCTAAAGTCACCACCGTTGGCCGCCAGGCATCCGGTGCCCGCGCACTGTGGCGCGCTACCGGCTCCAAGGAGAGTGACTTTGGCAAGCCGATCGTCGCCATCGCCAATTCCTTTACCCAGTTCGTACCCGGTCACGTCCACCTCAAAAACGTCGGTGACATCGTGGCCGATGCCGTGCGCGAAGCCGGCGGCGTGCCGAAGGAGTTCAACACCATTGCTGTTGACGACGGCATCGCCATGGGTCACAGCGGCATGCTCTACTCCCTGCCTTCGCGGGAGATCATCTCCGATTCCATCGAGTACATGGTCAACGCGCACACTGCCGACGCCCTGGTGTGCATTTCGAACTGCGACAAGATCACCCCGGGTATGTTGAATGCTGCGCTGCGCCTCAACATTCCCACCATCTTCGTCTCCGGCGGCCCGATGGAAGCCGGCAAGGCCGTCGTCGTTGACGGCGTGGCGCATGCACCGACGGATCTGATTACGGCGATCACGGCCTCGGCCAGCGATGCCGTCTCCGACGAGGGCTTGACCCGCGTGGAGGAATCCGCCTGCCCTACCTGTGGTTCCTGCTCCGGCATGTTCACCGCCAACTCCATGAACTGCCTCACCGAGGCGCTCGGCTTGGCCTTGCCGGGCAATGGCACCACGCTGGCTACCCACAGCGCCCGCCGTGATCTCTTCGAGCAGGCCGGCCGCACCATCGTGGAGATGTGCCGACGCTACTACGGCGAAGAAGACGACGCCGTTCTCCCGCGCTCCATCGCCACCAAGGAAGCCTTCAGCAATGCCATGGCTCTGGATATGGCTATGGGTGGTTCCACCAACACCATCCTCCACACGCTGGCCGCCGCGCAGGAGGGCGAGGTGGACTTCACCCTCGAGGACATCAACGAGATCTCCTACCGCGTACCGTGCCTGTCCAAGGTGGCCCCCAACGGCACTTACCACATCGAGGACGTGCACCGCGCCGGGGGCATCCCCGCTATCTTGGGCGAGCTACGCCGCGCGGGCCACTTGAACCTCAAGGTCCACACCGCGCTTTACGACAACGCCGAGGAGTGGCTCGACGATTGGGATATCCGCGGCGGCAAGGCCACGGAAGCCGCTCTCGAGCTTTTCCACGCCGCACCCGGCGGTGTACGCACCACCGAGCCATTTAGCCAGTCCAACCGTTGGGATGAGCTGGATACTGACGCTGCCAATGGCTGTATCCACGACGCCGAGCACGCTTTTTCCTCGGACGGTGGCCTGGTCGTCCTGCGCGGCAACCTCGCCCCCAACGGGGCCATCGTCAAGGCCGCCGGCGTGGAGGAAGAGCTGTGGACCTTCACTGGCCCGGCCCGCGTGGTGGAGTCCCAGGAGGAGGCCGTGTCCATCATCCTCAAGAAAGAGGTCCAGCCGGGCGATGTCATCGTCATTCGCTACGAGGGGCCCGCAGGTGGTCCCGGCATGCAGGAGATGCTGCACCCGACTTCCTTCCTCAAGGGTTCCGGTTTGGGCAAGGCCTGCGCTTTGATTACAGATGGCCGTTTCTCCGGCGGCACTTCCGGCCTTTCCATCGGCCACATCTCTCCCGAGGCAGCCCACGGCGGCCTCATCGGCCTGGTGGAAAACGGTGACCCCATCACCATCAACATCCGCGAGCGCCAGCTCTCCCTCGACGTGGACGAAGAGGTCTTGGAACGCCGACGCGCCACCGAGGAGCAGCGCGAGAAGCCCTGGACCCCGAAGCACCGCAACCGCCCGGTCACCAAGGCCCTGCGCGCCTACGCCAACATGGCCACGTCCGCTGACCGTGGTGCGGTGCGCGTGGTGGATGGCCACGTCCAGTAGGCCATCCCGGCCATAATGAGCGGCAGTGCCACCCAGGCCAAGGACGAGCGCCAGCGGATAATAGCTTCCGCTGGTGCCCACAGGCCCTCGGGCGGCGCAGCGCTGGAAACTAGGCACCACCAGACCACTACGATGAGTAAGGTTCGCGCGGGACTGCCGGGGATCACCACCGTCGCAATCACTGGTAGCAGCCAGATGCAGTAGTAGCCTTGCATGAGACCAGTAGTCATTAGCACTCCGGCAAAAAGAACACCGAGTGAGCAGTACACCCACACCACTGGCTGCTCGCTCTTATAACGCCACAGCGCTACTAAGGATAGAGCGACCACAACGAGGAACGCCACGGTCGATCCGGTGATGGCAGCCTCAGACCAGCCAAGCTGCCTGCCTACCCCCTCAATGGAGCCATTGTTGTAGTCGCGTGCCTGTCCCAAATATGGCAGGAGGCGATCAACGTAGTCCTGTGGACGAGCCATGGTGAGCCACCCAGCGAGAAAAACTACCGCCATGAACACGCCGGCCACGACCAACACCGTTATGTGTCCAGACAACAATGAAACCACAGCCAGCGCGAGGAACTGGGGCTTGATGGTCATGGCCACCCCCAGGATGATTCCAGCCGCAACCGCCACCCAGGACTTCAATGAAGCACGCCAACCGCGACGCAGCATCTTGATGGTCAACAGCGCAAAAAGAACCTGCAGCAAGAAAAGAAAGCCATTGATATTGGTTAGACTCAGCGTGCTGCGCACCGGCTCATTGAAGGTGCACGCAACGATAACCAGCACGGCGAACACCTGCCCCCTATAACGCGCGGCAACGGAGGCCGCAAGCAGCCACAGAGCGGAGAAGATAGAGGCCGCGCCCAGCCACATCATGATGGTGCGGGCGATGTCACGGCCGGGCAACCAGCCAATGGGCCCGAGCAGGAATGTCGCCCCTGGTGAATACAGGTAATGGGGATCGAGGGTGGAATAGTCCTCATCATAGACCGGCCGACCGTGTACGTATTTGTCGACGGCGTTCCAAATGGGATCAAAGTCCGAGCCTGTGGTCCCAGCTGGGGACCACACGACAGCACCAAACGCCATAACGCCGGCGACAAGGTAAAGCAAGCGGATAGCCGGAGTCCGCCAGTCCGGATCAGAGGCTGGGGGCAGCAGGTTCTTCAGCAAATTCATCGCTAGGTAGCGTACCACCGTACATCTGTCGCTCTAGCTCCTCACTAAGCATGGCGGCATACATGTTGGTCAGGTGAGAAGAATCGCGGTAGACCATGACGTTGCCAATAACGCCTGGGCAACGCTTAGGGCCGCACATCGCCTGCGTGAGATCCATATGGGTCACGTCCAGGCCGGCTAGCACATTCAGGGCAGGATTCTCAGACTGAAGCGAGGCTTCGCGCTCCACGCCGCAATCCAGCAATGGGTCCCCTGGAACGTATCCTCCGGCTGCGACACAGTCACGCACATCCAACGGGCCAGCCGGGGTATGTGGCCAAGGGACGTCGCGCAATCCCCACACCGGCATACCGGCGCGATTAAGGCGTTCGACCACCGTGCGTAGACCTTCCGGAGTTTGTTCTGGCCCCTGAGTACCGGGCGCAGGTTGGGTCGAAATGAGGAAAGCACCTTCGGTGGCTGGATTATCCTCCATGTATTTCAGCGTCGCCTCGGTCCAGGTGACGCATTCTGGATAATCCTGCCCATCAGAGCGCTTCGGTTCGCCGCCGGGGTAACAGCCCATCTTCAGCAGTGGGATAATTCGGATCCGTTGGTCACGACCTACAACGTCCAGTGCTGGCAGCATATGGTCGGCATGTGAGTTTCCGAATAAATACATCGTGCGCGGTGAGTCCGGGTCTCCATAGGCGCAAGGTGTTTCCTCGGTGTTGCGCTGGTGCGTCAGAATTGGTTCCTCGTGCTCGAACAGTGCTGTGCAGCCGTCAGCGTGCGAGGCGGGATAGAAGGACTCAATAGGGTTAAGCGCGTTGGGCAACGGTTCTTTCTGCGGGACCTCGACTCCATGAAGCAGCGCGTCGGGTCCCGGGTAGCTGATGACGTCAGATTCACTCACGGTAGTGGTGGAATCCGTCATCTCCGGTGGCTGCGCCCACGATGCTAATGCCACAGCGCCCACCGTCAGCGCAGCAACACCTGCCGACGCCGACTTCTCTGTACCTTTTAACCGTCCCGGTATCCAAGAGCGCTTTGCCGGCTTGGCTTTCTGTCGGGTGGGCACCTCCACGAAACGCAGAGTGAGCCATGCCAGTACTACAGAGAGCGCAATAACGCCCGTGCCCGCAAGAATCCCGGGGGTGATGCCAACGGCAGAGAGAATGCCCATACCATCACGGTTGGACTCTCCCCCGCTGAGTAGGTAGGTAACGAGAACCAACAGTGGCCAGTGCCATAGGTAGAGGCTGTAGGAAATTCTTCCTAAAAACTGGAAAGGCGCAGTTGTGAGGACACGGCCAAGGCGCGAAGAGGGACCGGAGGCGATTACGAGGGCCGCACCAGCCAACGGCATGAGGGTGGCCGGACCGGGGAACTGCTGCGCGCCGTCCATAACCACGCCGGTGGCCAAAATGAGTACCACGCCGAGCAGACTCCAGTCGGTCGACCGACGGCTGTTGTCCGGATCTCCGGTCATACGCTGAGTACCTGGCTGAAATAACCACAGTCCTAGCAGCCCACCGAGGCCGATTTCCCAGAAACGGCTGAGCGGCGAATAGTAGTTTGTGCCCTGGTCCACACCATGGAGATACACCGCATAGGCAAAGCTAGCTAAAGTTGCACATACCAGTCCCCAGTGTGCTGCGCGCTGACCTGTAGCCTGCACCCCATCGTTAGCGCGCCCGAAAAACCGGCACGCGCCGGCACACAAGAAAATGAGCAGCAGAGAGCCAATGTAGATTTGCAGCTGAGCCGACATGGACCAGAGGTGCTGATAAGTACTCACATCCTTGCCGATCGCGGCATAATCTTGCCCGGCGGCCGAGAGCGCAAAGTTCTGGAAATAAGCTAAAGAGCTCAGCGCCTCCCTACCTTCCCTGCCCCACCGTGTTGGGGGGAAGACAATCAGAGCCAGCGCCAATGTAACAGTCACGGTAAGCACAAGCGCTGGGAAGAGCCGGCGGAACATGCGAATAATGACCTGAACCGGGGTAAGTCCCTGTGGGTTGAATGCATTACGAATTTGGGGCCCGAAAAAGAAAACACCGCCGATGAGCAGGAAGACATCCACGCCCGCTGAGACCTTGCCCACGAAGACGTGGAAGAACACGACCAGCGCGATGGCCAAGCCGCGCAGGCCGTCAATGTCTGTACGATACGTCGATGATTTCGCCATAGCCCCTAAATCCTAGGACATTCGGGCTCTAAAACCGTCATCGGCATGATGCGTCGGAACGTTAATGCCTTGCGAACTGTGCCCACGATCAATCCCCAGCCAAAGCCCTAAGCGCCGCCAAGTGACCGTCGAAGGCGATCTTTCCTGGCTCAGTCAATGCGACCCACACCGAGTCCTTGGCGCGGCTTGTGCCATATTCGCGGAAGCGCGTGACGTAGCCAGCTTTCTCTAATGCACCAAGCTGCTTGGACAGGGAGGCGTCGGAAAGCTCCGTGCGGTCACGCAACATAGCGAACTTCATCTCACGGTTTACTTCCCCACCCTGCGTGGCACCGAAAGCATTGAGTGTGGCGCAAATCTTAAAGCGATTGAGCGGGTGAATTACCGGATCGAGCCCATTCATCGCGGCATCCTATCCAGCGCACCCGTGTGCAACGTCCAAAAGACCGCCAAGCTGCACAGCACACCTGCGATGCACGAGGCAATAACGTGCCCTTCAACAAAAGGATTGAACAGTGCCGGCAGAATCATGAAACCCAAACCCGCAAAATACCGCCAGGTGACACTCCGTGACGCATGCGGATCCACCTTCTGTCGCATCGAATCCCTCACCCCCGTGCGATAAAAGAAGGCGAGACTCACCAAGAGCGCGAGTACAAGAAGCAGTCCACCAACAAGAACGAGAGGATGGACGTCATCCTTGATCCACATGTAGGCAAACCACGCACCGTACACCACCGCTGCGAGCAGGCTCAACCAGATGGGCGGCCGCTTGGCTGCGGCCAGCCGTTGTTGCTCCTCAAATGCGAGTGCGTCCCGAACATCCTGATCAGACAAAACTAAAGCTCCCCTCCTGCGGCACCAAAGTCATTGTTTTCCATTACAGAAAACAACTTACTTTACGCAATGGAAAACAACAAGAGCTTGTATATAGCTGCAGGCTGGGAGCGTAGAAACGCGCTAACAACGCCTAGTTTATCGGGTTAACGCCAGCGCCAAACCACCAGATAGCGACCAGCGCGGCCACGCCAATGACGACGAAAATCCAGGACGTTGCCAGCGGGCGGCGAGTCCAGGAGCGATTGAAGTCCAAGGAGATGAATCCCGGGCCGGTGAACTGCAGGGCCACCGCGATAACGAAGAGGACGAGACCCAGCCAGACACTCTCATTCCACGCGAAGACATCCAACCCGGCACCGGAGGCGTTGAGGCCGTGGATAGCGGAGAAGCCCGTGACGATAAGGCCGAACATAGCGGCCAGCGGTGTCACCAGGCCGAGAAGCAGGAAGGCTCCGGCAATGAGCTGAACAGTCGGCACACCGATGGCCAAGGCTGCAGCCATGGTGTACTCGCCGAACTCCTTCTCCAAGCCGGACAGCCCCTCGTTACCGCCGAGCTTAAAGAAGGTCGAAGCACCCGCCACGAGCAGGTAAACGCTGAGCGCTAGGCGCACGAAGAGCAGACCGAAGTCGATGGTGCCGCGACGTGCCGGCTCCGGCTTCTCCTCCACCGCTGCTGCCTCGGAGTCCACGGCGGGGTCGGCAACAGCAACCGTGCTTGGTACCTCTTCATAGCTCTCAGTTGCCACAGGTTCAGTTGTGGTATCAGCGGCAGCGGTTGCCGATACCGGCATAGCAGTTGTCTCCGCTTCGGACTCTGTCGTCGCCTCAGCGCGCGGGAAGGCGGTGGTCTCGGTTTCTGCTGCAGCACTGTCGAAAGACAGGGAGCCACGGGAGGCGCTCTCAAAGGTTTCGGTCTTGGCTTCAGGCTCTGCTTCAACGGCAGGCTCCTCGGCCTTCTTGGGCCTAATCACTTGCGGCTCGGCACGTCCGGGACGCTGGAAGAGGCTGCTCTTCTGCGGCTTATCGGTAGCTTCTTCTTTAGACGTGCTGTCCTTCACGGAGTCTTTCCCCGTGTAGGTCGGAATATCGTCATCAAAGTCGGTGGCTTTATCAGGAGTTTTATCGCTCATACCTCCAACTTAAGGCAGCACAGCCCCCTTATGGTGCATCTTTATCGGCGCGGCGCGAAGCTAAAACTGCACGGCCTGCATCTAAGACATCCGCCGTGAGGTCCGCAAGCAACTCCGACTCCAACCGCCAGCGCTGCCAGTAGAGGTCAATGTCAAGCGGGAAGTCGTCGAGAAGCACCAGCTCCCCGGTCTCCAGCAAGGGCTGTGCCTGCAGGCGCGGCACTAAGCCCCATCCCAGGCCATAGCGCACTGCTTCGACATAACTCTCCGAAGAAGGAATCTGGGACACCCGCGCACGCAGAACATGGGAATCAATGAAGCGCTCGCGCATGGCGTCATCCAAGGTGGCGTCGTTCGGACCGAAGCCCACGATGGGCAGGGTCTCCCAGTCCTCGAAAGTCTCCGCCAGAGCGGGCGCGGCGACGGCAAAGTAGCGCATGGTACCGAGGTACGTGGATTCACAACCTGAGACCGGGGTTTGCTCGCGCGTAACCGCGCCCAGCACATCACCCCGGCGCAACATGGCGAGTGTACGGGCTTCATCTTCGATGCGGATGCGCAGCGCCGCCTCACCGCGCTCGGCGGTGCTCTGGATTACAGGGCGGAACCACGTGGCCAGGGAATCCGAGTTGATAGCAACGGTGAGTGGAACGCGGGACAGGCGCTCGGTCAGCCGCGCATCCGCCTCAGCTTGGACCAGCGCCATGCGCCGTGCTGCTTGGGCGACGATCTCCCCTGCTTCAGTCACGGTGACCGGAGTGCCGCGGCGCAGAAGGATGCGGCCGGTCGAAACTTCCAGCGCTTTGATGCGCTGACTGACGGCCGAAGGAGTGATTCCCAACACAGCCGCGGCCCCCTCGAAGGATCCTTCATCGATGATGGCCAGCAACGTTTCGGTATGGAGCGGATTCATGAAGCTATATTAAACCAGCTGTAGAACATTTAACTAGACTTCATATGGCGCTATGCGCAGACTAGAAGCCATGTCAGTATTGCTTGCAGGATTTGCGCTAGGTCTATCCCTCATCATCGCCATCGGACCGCAGAATGCCTACATCATCAAGATGGGCATTAAACGCGATCATGTCGGGCCCATCCTGTTGGCATGCTTGCTTTCCGACGTCATCCTGATCACCGGCGGCACCGCCGGCGTCGGCGTCCTCGTCGAGCGCTTCCCCACCGCGCTCGTCGTGGTCAAGTATTTAGGCGCGGCCTACCTCATCTACTTTGGGTTCACGTGCTTCCGCGACGCGTTTAAGAAGGAACAGGACTCACTGGTCATTGAGGAAACCGCACCAGTGGCGCAGGTCGTTGAAGAGAACTCGGGCAATTCGGGAGCTTCAGGAACCTCCGTACTCACCAAAATTCGCCCCCGTGTGCGCTCGAATTCCTGGGTCAAGCCGGTCCTCGGTGCGTTGGCGCTGACCTGGCTCAACCCCTTGGCCTACGTCGACGCGCTGGTCATGCTGGGCTCCATTGCGAACCAATATGGCGACCAGCGCTGGGTCTTCGCAGGCGGTGCGATTTTGGCCAGCTCCGTCTGGTTCCCCTCCCTGGGCTTTGGTGCCTGGAAACTTTCCCACGTGCTGGCCAAGCCGACGACGTGGCGCGTAGTCAACATCGTCATCGGCTGTGTCATGCTTGCGCTGACGGCAAAGCTCCTGCTCTTCTAATCTTTCTTTGATTCTTCTGGGAGCTCTTCGTCTTCGGCAGGGTCTCCCACCGCGCCGGTCTCCTCGACCCAGGCCTTAATTTCTTCGTCGCTGCGGTCCTGCTCCACGCCCTCGCGCTCAGTGTAGTAGGAGTGATCGTTGCGGTTTTCCTCCCAGCCTTCCCTGTCGAAGTCTAGGTCTTCATCCGAATCCAATTCATCGACGACATCGGAGACAAGATCCTCGAAGAGGGCTTCATCATCCATGTTGGAATCAGCGATCTGCTGGCCGATCTCGTCGTCGTAACGAGCTGCGTCGTACTCCGAATCGGGGTGCAGCTTGAGGTGCAACAGGGCGCGGATGCGCTCACGGCGCAGCCCCTCGTCCTTGATCTTGCCCAGGGAGCGCAGCCAGCCAATAACCAGGATGGCCACGAGGACGATGCCCATGTAACCCAGTACTGGGTAGACATACTGCATCAGTGCCTTGAAACCGGCAAAGGACACGGCGAAGCCAGCGAGGCAGCCTACGATGAAGATGATGCGGTACTTCGATTCCTTGCCAGAGGACAAACGCTTACCCAGCGCGTAAAACATACCGATGGCCGTGTTGAAAATCATCAGGTAAATGATGATGGCCATAATGACGCCGAGTGTTGGGTGGATATTGTCTACCAGGGTCAGCATCGGAATATCGGAATCGCCCACGCTCTCTGCGTTCATGAGCAGCGAGAAACCGGCGATGGCCATGAGTACCGCGTAAACCGCGCCGCCCACGATGCCGCCGACGCCCGCCTCGCGCGGGCTGATATTATCGCCGCCGATCACCAGGGACATCGATACAGCCAGGATGAGGGCTAGGCCGTTGTAGTTCAGCGCGGAGATAAGCCAGTGCGGGATTGGGGATTCAATCGCTTCGGATGCAGTAATTGCAGCGTCGACACTGTCCGGCATATGCAGCAGTGTATAAGCGCCGGCGAAGAGCACCGCGATGATGATGGTCGGCGTAAGAAGGCCAATGACCTGGGAAACCTTATCAACATCGAACATGCCCGTGATCAGAACCAGGACGAGCATGAGCAAGGAACCAACCCAGGCAGGCCAGCCGAACTGTTGCTGCATGTTGGAACCGGCACCGGCCAGCATGACAAAGCCCACCGCAAAGAGCGTAAGGATCACTGCGACATCCAGAATGCGCGAAATGATCGGGTGGGTGATGTTCCGAAACACTTGGTTGTGCTCGCTGGCGTGGAAATAGCTTCCCAGCTGGAGGAAGACCGTGCCGGCGAGGGTCATGACTAGGCCGGCGACCAAAATTCCCCACATGCCAGGAATACCGAAGGACGTAAAGTACTGGACGACTTCCTGCCCCGTGGCAAAGCCCGCACCAACGAGCAAGCCAATAAAGGACAAAGCGAGGCCCATAACGTTTTTATAAGACACGTTTTCCTATCTGCTTTCTATTTTCTTCTTCTTATGCTTAATGACTAGTGCATAAAAACGCGCCATACTTTGACATAAGTATGACGGTACATAGTCTCTACCTTACGCCACGCTGATAGGAAAACATGTGTGCGGCTGTAGAGAGCTTGCTCCAACAACCGCTAAAGCATGAGACGGCTCACCTCTTAGTGCTCAGCGAACGTCGCTGTGTCAATGACGAAACGGAACTTCACATCACCCGCCACGACTCGCTCGTAGGCGGCATCAACCTCGTCGACGCCCACCTTCTCGATCACCGCGCCCAAGCCGTGCTCAGCACAAAAGTCCAGCATCTCCTGGGTTTCCGCGATGCCGCCGATATTGTTACCCGTGAGCACCTTGCCGCCGCCGACTAAGCGGTTGAGGCGCAGTGGTAAGGCCTCTGGCGGCAGACCCACCACCGACATGATGCCGCGGGGTTTGAGCATCCGCAGGTAGTCCTCGAGGCTGTACTCTGCGGAAATGGTCGAGAGAATAAAATCGAACTCCCCGCGATGCTTCCTGAAGAAGTCCTCTTTTTCGGTGGTGGCCAAGGTACGGCTCGCTCCAAGCTCTGCAGCTTCTTCAGCCTTGCGAGAAGTGCGCGAGATGACCGTGACATCCGCGCCCTTCGCGGCAGCGATCTGCACGCCCATGTGCCCCAGGCCGCCCAGGCCTACGACGGCCACCTTTTGACCTTCCTTCACATCCCAGCGTGCCAACGGAGAGTACGTGGTGATACCGGCGCAGAGCAGGGGTGCTGCTACGTCGAAGTCGAGTGCATCGGGGATGCGCAAAACGAAGTCTTGGTTCACCACGATTTTTTCGGCGTAGCCGCCTTGGGTGATGGTGTCATCAACGTCGGTGGAATTATAGGTCCCCACGCCACCATTGAGGCAGTTTTGCTCCATTCCGGCTTGGCACTGTTCACATTCGCCGCAGGAGTTCACCAGACAGCCCACGCCGACGCGGTCCCCCACCTTAAATTTGGTGACCTCCTCCCCCACGGCGGAGACCACACCAGCGATCTCATGGCCGACGGTCAGCGGAAAATGCGCTTCGCCCCACTCGTTGCGGATGGTGTGGATATCCGAGTGGCAGATTCCTGCGGCCTTAATGTCGATGACGACGTCATCGGCGCGCGGCTCGCGGCGCTGGATGGTCACGACCTCGAAGGGCTCGTTCGGGCCGGTCTTCTGCAGGGCTTTGGTAGAAATAGTCATGGCGACCACGGTACCCCGCAGCCGCCTGACCTCGCCTAATGGAAATCTCTACCGGCTAGGAGAGCTTCTTCGCAATCAGCTTGTTGACCTGTCCCGGGTCAGCCTTACCTTGGGTGGCCTTCATGACCGCGCCCACGATAGCGCCGGTGACCTTCTTATTGCCGGCCTTGTATTTCTCCACGATGTCCGGGTTAGCGGCCAGGGCATCGTCGACGGCCTTCTCAATCGCACCATCATCGCGCACGACCTCGAGCCCGCGCTTGGCGACGACCTCGTCGACATCACCCTCACCGGCCAGCACACCGTCGACCGCCTGACGGGCCAGCTTGGTGGTCAGCTTGCCTTCCTTAACCAACTCGACAACGCGAGCAACCTGCGCCGGGGTGATGTCGAGAGCACTCAGCTCAACGCCGGCCTCATTGGCCTTACCAGTCAGGTAAGAAACCCACCAGGAGCGCGCCTCATCCGGGGTGGTTCCGGCTTCCACGGTTTCGATGATGAGATCAAGCGCGCCAGCGTTGACCAGGTCACGCATCTCCTCGTCCTTGAGGCCCCACTCCTCTTGGATACGGGCGCGGCGAATCCACGGCATCTCCGGCAGGGTCTGGCGGATTTCTTCGACCCACTCGCGGGAAACAATCACCGGAGGCAGATCCGGGTCATTGAAGTAGCGGTAGTCCTCCGCGGTCTCCTTCGGGCGGCCCTTCGAGGTGGAGCCATCCGTTTCCTGGTAGTGGCGGGTTTCCTGGATGATCTCGCCACCGTCGACAAGCACCTGCGCCTGGCGCTGCATCTCAAAGCGCACCGCCTGCTCAACCGAGCGCAAGGAGTTGATGTTCTTGGTTTCGGTACGGGTGCCGAACTCCTCCTGGCCCACCGGGCGCAGCGAGACGTTGGAGTCAACGCGCATCGAGCCCTGATCCATGCGGGCATCAGAAACGCCGAGAGCGGCGACGAGCTCACGCAGCGCCGTCACGTAGGCGCGCGCTACCTCGGGAGCACGCTCGCCGGCACCCATAATTGGCTTGGTCACAATCTCAATGAGGGGAATGCCCGCGCGGTTACAATCCACCAGCGAGGAGGTTGCGCCGTGGATACGGCCATCGGCGCCACCCAAGTGGGTGAGCTTGCCGGTGTCCTCCTCCATGTGGGCACGTTCAATCTCTACGCGCCACTCGGTGCCGTCGTCGAGGACGACGTCGAGATAGCCATCATAAGCAATCGGCTCATCGTACTGGGAAATCTGGTAGTTCTTCGGCTGGTCCGGGTAGAAGTAATTCTTGCGGGCAAAGCGCGAAGACTCCGCAATCTTGCAGTTCAGCGCCAGGCCAATCTTGATGGCGCCTTCCACGCCCTTGGAGTTCACCACGGGCAAGGCGCCTGGCAGACCGAGAGACACCGGGTCCACGTTGGAGTTGGGGGCTGCGTTGAAGTTCGTGGGTGAGGTGGAGAACATCTTGGTCTCCGTATTGAGCTCCACGTGAACTTCCATGCCCATAACGGGATCGAACTTTTCAAGGACCTCGTCATAGTCCATCAGGTCATACATCGCAGCAGTCATGCGTGCCATCTTAGTATGTCAGCGCGACACCGTGCGCAACCGCCTAACCCAACAAGGTGATGCCGTGGGTAATGAGAATTTTGGCAATCATCGCCGCCGGATAGACCATGGCATATCCCAAAGAAACTCGCTGGTCAGTATTGGTGCGGTTGTTAACGAAAGCCAACACCGCCGGCTGAGTTTGTGCGCCAGCCATGGCCCCCGCGGTCTTTGTAGCACCAACGTGCAGGAAACGCCGCATCACAAAGGCGAACCCGGTGGCCACCAGCGTGGTGATGATTGCGCCGAGCAGGAGAATTTTCCACCACGAACCACCCGTAAAGGCGCCGGCAATCTCCCCACCCGCATTCGTTCCGGCCTGCGCCAGGAAGAGCAGCAGGCCTAACTCGGAAAGAATCGTGTTGGCCGAGTGCGGCAGTGCGGTGACCGTGTTGCCGATGCGCCCGATGCGCGCCATGATCAGCGCCACGATGAGGACGCCCGCGGCAGCGCCGAGGCTAAAGGAAGAACCTCCCGGTAGAGGGATCTCGAGGTGGCCCACGAAAACCCCGAGAGCCATGCCTAGGCCGAGGGAGACCGGGTTGATATCCGTCAGGCCTTGGGAGGAATCACCGAGAAAAGCAGAAATCTCCCGCAGAGACTTCTTTGAACCGACGACGCGCACGCGGTCCCCCAGCTCTACGATGTGTTCGGGGATTGCGACCTGGTCGTTATCGGCCCGGCGAACACGCGAGATTCGTGCGCCCCAACGATCCGCCAATTGGTTATTCAGCTCCGCGATGGTCAGACCGGCCAAGTTGTGCTCCGACACAGTGATGCGGCGAAAATCTAGCTCGTGGCGGTCATCGTTGAGAATCTGTGGCGACTCACGCCCAGCGTCCTCAATAATGTTGTCGAGGTCCTCGGGGGCGCCGACAAGCGTGACGACATCCCCCGGGTGTAGCACATCAAAAAACTTCGGCAGGACGATCACATTGCTGCCTACTCGGCGTAAACGGGTGACCTGCACTTCCCCATTGCCAATGTCCGCGAGCTCTGCAACGGAGGTCTCGCGCAGAATCTGCATGTGCTGGCGCGTGACGGGTGACAGGGTGTCGTCGTCATTACCGGCGTCGCGAAGCACCAGCACAGTCGCCGCGAGCATACCGATGACGCCAAACAGATAAGACACCGCATAACCCACCGTTGCTGAGCCCGGATCGCCCGTAGCCTCCGAGGCCGCCGCCAAAGCAGGGGTATTTGTCACCGCGCCAGCGAAGGTACCGGCGATAGTGGCACTCGACAACCCAAAGACATAGGTCCCCAGCCCCCAAGCAGCGAGGGCGGCGACGATAAAGACCGCGATCATGGAAAGCACGGGGCCAGTCGCAGTTTTCAGCGACTTGAAGAAGGACACGCCGGAGTTGTTGCCAATGCCAAAGGCAAAGAGCACCAAGCCAAACATACCCAAAATGGGAGGAACGGAAGCTTCGACGCCGACGGCGGAGGCAGCGGCCGAGAAAGCGATGCCCAAGAAGAGCACGGCTGCCGCGCCCAAGCTGATGCCCCGTGTCTTAATACCGCCGAGGGCCATGCCGAGGCCAATCAGCAGGAACACCAAGAGAACCGGCTGATCAGCCAGGAAAGCTAATACGCTTGTCATAATTCCTTTATTAACTAAGGGTGAGCCCTAGTGGTGTTTAACCAAAGAGGGCTTGAGCGTTGGCATAACGCTTGGCAGGAACCACCTTCAGCTTGCCCACGGCCTCCTCGAGCGGCACGAGGTCGATGTTTTCGCCGTGCAAGGCCACGCACATTCCGGACTGTCCATTGTGCGCGGCGCGGGCAGCATGGGTGCCATAACGGGTTGCCAGCACGCGGTCATAGGCAGTTGGCGTACCACCACGCTGGATGTGGCCGAGGACGGTAGTGCGCACGTCGTAGCCGGTGCGCTTCTTGATCTCATCACCGATGACCTGGCCAATTCCGTTGAAGGTCTGGTGACCGAACTGGTCCACGCCGCCTTCTTCGAAGTCCATGGTGCCTTCCTTGGGCAGAGCGCCCTCGGCAACGCAGACGATGCCGTACTTCTCACCCATCTGGAAGCGGCGCTCCATTGCCTTGGTGATATCTGCGATATCGAATGGAACCTCAGGGATCACCGTGTAGTGCGCACCACCAGCCATGCCAGCATGCAGTGCGATCCAACCGACGTGGCGGCCCATGACCTCCACGATGAGGATGCGGTCGTGGGATTCAGCGGTGGTGTGGAGGCGATCGATCGCATCGGTTGCGACGGAGACTGCGGTGTCGAAACCGAAGGTGTAGTCCGTTGCATTGACGTCATTGTCAATTGTCTTCGGCACGCCGACGACTGGAATGCCATTATCAGACAGCCACTTGGCGCCCTTCAGCGTTCCCTCACCGCCAATGGCGATGAGCGCATCGACCTCAGCATCAGCCATGTTGGCTTTGATGGTATCCAACCCAGCCTTGAATTTATCTGGGTGGAGGCGGCCGGTACCAAGGATGGTTCCGCCGCGCAGAAGGATGCGGTCGATCTCAGCGTCGTCATAAAGGTCTCGGCGACGGTCTTCCATGAGACCAACCCAGCCGTCCTCGTAGCCGACGACCGTATCGCCGAACTCGTTGGATGCGGTGCGAACGACCGCGCGGATAACAGCATTCAGACCGGGGCAATCACCACCGGATGTCAGTACAGCAAGACGCATGACATCCAATCTACTCGCTTCCCTATAGGCTCGCAGTTTCCGCTACCGCATGCAGGGTGTCGCGGAAGAAGAGCGAAGCCACACACCCCGCCGATAGCATCGCAACGATGACCACGAGGGAATCCGCGGCCCCCGCTACCTGCATAACCGCGGAAACAGCGGCCACGCCGATGACCGAACCAACCTGCCGAGAAGTGTTATAGACGCCGGATGCCGCGCCCATGAGATCTGCGTCAATATCGCGCATCGTCGTCGCGGCGTTGGAACCCCAGATGAAGGACTGCCCCGCCCCCAGCGCCGCGCAGGGCAGGCACAACCACCAGGCCGACACTTCGGCGTGCATGAGGAACCACAGCGCGAGGAAGGTTGCAATCAGGATGCCGAATCCCGCGACCGCCAGACGCCGTGGGTGCAGCTTATCCGCCAGAATGCCCGCCAAGGGCGACACGCACAGAGAGACCAGCGCCATAGGTGTAACGATGAGCCCAGCATCCCGCGCCGACATGTCCTGCTCGACCTGCAGCCACATCATGATTGGAATCATCATCGACGCCGCCATAAAGCCCATGGACACGATGGCCACTGAACCTGCGGAGTAGTTGCGGTCATTAAACAGCACGAGCGGGACGAGCGCCGCCTTCCCCCGCGATGATTGCAAGCGCACGAAGATGTAGATGCCCACCACACCAGCAAGGAGCAGGGCCCAAATCCACCACGGCCAGCCCGTCTCTGGGCCCTGCTGCACTGCGAACACAAAGCACGTTAACGCGATAAACGACGCCCCCACCGACACAAAGTCAATCTTCCCCGTCGCCGTCGGCAAGGAAGGAACCCACAGACCGGATAAGACGATTGCAGCGACGACGAAAGGTATATGGATCCAAAACACCGCCTGCCACCCGAAGGCGGCGACAACGAAGCCACCCAAGAGCGGTCCGGCAAGCGTGGCCAAAGACCCAACCACTCCCCAAACGCCGAGCGCACGGCCGCGCCGCTCGCGGGCAAAGATACGGTTGATGACGGCCATAGTCTGCGGCATTTGAATCGACGCGCCGAAACCTTGCAGGGCTCTTGCTGCGATAAGAAACTCCACCGAGGGCGCTAGCGCGCACAGCAGCGCGCCGATACCAAAGAGCCCGACGCCCAACTGGAACATGTTCTTCTGACCGTAAATATCGCCGAGGCGGCCGGTAAACAACAGCGGCACGACCACGGCGAGCAGATAGATGGCGGAGACCCACAGCACCTGGTTGACATCGGCGCGGAACTCACGGCGGACGTCGGGAAGCGCGACGGCAATCATCGATTGGTCAAGCAAGGACATGAAAAAGCCCAGTGATAGCGCGGCCATGGCGAGCCAAGCCTGCTTCTCCGACGGCGGCGTTCCTGCGAGTTTCATGCAGCGAAGTCTAGCCACCGCACACTCACGCGGCCTAAACTGAAGCGCATGGGAATGATTGATATCAAGAAACCACAGGATGTATCAACGGCAGCGACCGTCACGCTAGGCCTTATCGGCGGGTGGCTCACCGCCCGGGAGACAGGCATTCGCCCGCTTGGCGGCGTGGTGCTTGCCGCCGCTGGCGTCTGGGCGGGCCGCAGCTGGTGGGCGAAAACGAACCCAGCCACTACCGCTGGCTTGGCAGCTCTATACACCGGCGCTTTCGGCCTCTCCCACCCGCTGGCTAAGAAGATGGGCTCCTGGCCGGCCGTGCTGACCGTCACCGCCGCAAGTGCCGGCGCTGCCTACGCGCTTTCCGACGCCCAGTAGATCCCCCACCCACACCCCTTCGCGCTGCCCTTGACGGCCGGAGGGGCGTTTCACGTTTCACAAAAGCGCCGCCACCCACATCCGTTAAGTATCGAATATCTAGGCGAAATGCTCAGCCGCTACCCCCGTTTATAGTAACGACTTGACATGAATTTAGCGCTAACTATGGC